>NZ_JMQC01000008.1:2075000-2340000 GCF_000746925.1 Bacillus clarus | reverse complement strand
ATAACCATTTTTTGTTACAATTAATACATTCATATCTTCTTCTACGATTTCCATACCTACAACTTGGTCTTCATCACCTAATGTAATAGCTTTTACACCTGCGGCATTACGTCCCATAGAACGTACATCCTGTTCATTAAAGCGAATTAACATGCCGTTACTTGTTCCAACGATAATATCTTTATCACCAGATGTTAAGCGTACAGAGATTACTTCATCCTCTTCACGAAGCGAAATTGCAATTAAACCGTTCGTACGTATATTTGCAAATGATGAAAGTGGTGTTCTCTTAGAAATACCTTGTTTCGTTGTAAAGAATAGGAACTGATCGTCACCAAATTCACGAATTGGAATAATGGCATTGATCCATTCACCTTTATCTACTCCTAATAGGTTAATAATTGGTATACCCTTTGCCGTACGACTATACTCTGGAATTTCATATCCCTTTGTACGGTATACTTTACCCTTATTTGTGAAGAATAGAATATGATCATGAGTAGACGTCGTTAATAAATGTTCGACAAAGTCATCATCATTCGTACCCATTCCTTGTACACCACGTCCCCCACGGTTCTGTGTTTTGTACGTAGAGGCTGGCAACCTTTTAATGTAACCATTATGAGTAAGTGTAATCGCGATATTTTGTTCTGGGATTAAATCTTCATCCTCAATAGATTCCATACCGCCAATCGTAATTTCTGTGCGTCTCTTATCATTAAAGCGTTCTTTTACTTCGGCTAATTCCTCACGAATAATTTCAAGGACTTTTTCTTCGTCTGCTAAAATCGCTTTTAATTCCGCAATTAGCTTCATTAAGTCTTGATATTCTTGTTCGATTTTTTCACGTTCTAATCCAGTTAAGCGTTGCAGGCGCATATCTAAAATCGCTTGCGCTTGTTTCTCGCTTAAACCGAAGCGTTCCATCAAACCTTGCTTCGCAATATCCGCTGTTTTTGAGCTACGAATTAAAGTAATAACTTCATCAAGGTGATCTAAAGCAATTCGTAATCCCTCTAAAATATGAGCACGTGCCTCTGCTTTTTCTAATTCATAAGCAGTACGTCTACGGATTACTACTTTCTGATGCTCCAAATAATGATATAAATTTTGTTTTAAATTTAGTACTTGTGGCTCTCCATTTACAAGAGACAACATATTAATACCGAAACTTGTTTGAAGTGCTGTATGTTTATATAGATTATTTAACAGTACATTGGCATTGGCATCACGACGTACTTCCATAACAATACGCATACCATTTCGATCCGATTCATCACGTAAGTCTGTAATACCTTCAATTTTCTTATCACGAACTAATTCTGCAATTTTTTCAATTAATCGCGCCTTATTAACTTGATAAGGCAGTTCAGTTACGATAATAGATTGTTTACCATTTGCCTTCTCTTCAATTTCAACTTTAGCACGAAGTATAATAGAACCTCGGCCTGTTTCATAAGCTCTTCGAATCCCACTTCGTCCCAAAATTAAACCTGCTGTTGGGAAGTCTGGTCCTGGAATACACTCCATTAATTCCGCAATAGTGATGTCAGGATTATGACTTAATGCCAATACGCCATCAATTACTTCTCCAAGTTGGTGTGGTGGAATATTTGTTGCCATACCAACCGCAATACCTGTTGTACCATTTACTAATAAATTAGGAAAACGCGCTGGTAATACAATTGGCTCTCTTTCAGAACCATCGTAGTTATCTTGATAGTCAATTGTATTTTTTGTAATATCACGTATTAATTCCATAGAAATCTTAGACATTCTTGCTTCTGTATAACGCATTGCCGCAGCTGAATCACCATCAACAGAACCAAAGTTACCATGCCCATCAACAAGCATATAACGTTGACTGAAATCTTGCGCCATACGTACCATCGTCTCGTAAACAGCTGAATCACCGTGAGGGTGATACTTACCAATTACTTCACCGACAATACGTGCTGATTTCTTATAAGCTTTATCAGCTGTAATTCCTAAATCATTCATCGCATATAAAACCCTACGATGCACCGGTTTTAATCCATCACGAACATCTGGTAATGCACGAGATACGATAACACTCATTGCGTAATCTAAAAATGAGGTACGCATTTCATGACTAATATTAATTTCTCGAATTCGTGCTTGTTGTTGATTGTCTGACATCAACGAGCACCTCCTCTTACGTTTCCGTTACACATACATTGATTTATATGTAGAAGACAGGAACACTTAGATTCCTGTCATTACTCACTTAAATATCAAGGTTTTTCACGTATTTTGCATTTTCTTGGATAAAGTTACGACGTGGTTCTACTTTATCTCCCATTAAAATTTCGAACGTTTCATCTGCCTCAATCGCATCTTGAAGAGAAACTTGAAGTAACGAACGTACTTCTGGATCCATTGTGGTTTCCCATAACTGAGTTGGATTCATTTCCCCAAGACCTTTATAACGTTGAATTCCTGGTTTCGGCTGAGCTGGTAATTCTGCTAATATTTTTTCAAGCTCTTTATCGTTGTAAGCATATTGAATTTTCTTACCTTGCTGTACTTTAAACAGTGGTGGTTGTGCAATATATATATAACCATGTTCAATAATTTGACGCATATAACGATAGAAGAACGTTAATAATAGGGTACGAATATGTGCACCATCTACATCGGCATCTGTCATAATGATAACTTTATGATAACGAGCTTTTTCAATATCGAAATCTCCGCCAATATTTGTACCAATTGCTGTAATAATTGTACGCACTTCATCATTAGATAAAATTTTATCTAATCGCGCCTTCTCGACGTTAATAATTTTACCTTTAAGCGGTAAAATTGCTTGGAAATGACGGTCGCGTCCTTGCTTAGCCGAACCGCCCGCAGAGTCACCCTCTACGATGTAAATTTCACTGATTGCTGGATCTTTCGAAGAACAATCCGCCAATTTACCCGGTAAACTCGAAACTTCTAATGCACTCTTTCGACGTGTCAATTCACGAGCCTTTTTAGCAGCTACACGTGCGCGCGCTGCCATTGTACCTTTTTCTACAATTTTCCGTGCAACATTTGGATTCTCTAGTAAGAACTTTTCAAATGCCTCTGAGAATACAGATTCTGTAATTGTTCTTGCTTCACTGTTCCCAAGTTTCGTCTTCGTTTGCCCTTCAAATTGTGGATTTGGATGTTTAATTGATACAATCGCAGTTAATCCTTCACGAACATCCTCACCAGTTAAATTACTGTCCGCATCTTTTAAAATGCTATTTTTACGTCCGTAATCATTAATTACACGCGTTAAAGCAGTCTTAAATCCAACTTCATGTGTACCGCCTTCATACGTATGAATGTTATTCGTAAATGAATAAATATTATTTGTATATCCTTCATTATATTGAAGGGAAACCTCAACTTGAATACCATCCTTTGAACCCTCTACATATACAGGTTCTTCATGAATCGGTTGTTTTGAACGATTTAAATGTTCAACATATGATTTAATTCCACCTTCATAATGAAACTCTTTCTTTTGCTTATTTTCACGTTTATCTTCAATTGTTAATTTAATATTACGATTTAAAAATGCTAATTCACGCATACGAGTTGCTAGCGTATCAAAATCATATACTGTTGTTTCTTTAAAAATCTCTGGATCTGGCTTAAATCGAGTTATTGTTCCTGTTTGATCTGTATCACCAATGACTTTTAAGTCCGCAACCGGAATACCTCTTTCGTATTTTTGGTAATGGATTTTCCCATCACGATGTACAAATACTTCTAGTTCTGTTGACAAGGCATTTACAACGGATGCCCCAACACCATGCAAACCACCAGAAACTTTATAGCCGCCTCCGCCAAATTTACCACCAGCGTGAAGAACAGTCATAATAACCTCTACCGCAGGACGTCCCATTTTTTCTTGTATCCCAACTGGAATACCACGTCCATTATCCGTTACACGAATACTATTATCTTCTTCGATACTAACGTTAATTTCATCACAGTATCCTGCTAATGCCTCATCAATACTATTATCGACGATTTCCCACACAAGGTGGTGAAGTCCTTTTCCACTCGTAGACCCAATGTACATACCCGGACGTTTCCGAACTGCTTCCAGTCCCTCAAGTACTTGTATCTGACTTTCATCATATGAATTTTCTTGCATTTGCTTTTGTTCCATTGACACAAAGATCACCTACTTTTCCATTTAAACAGGGGTTATGCCCTATCTATTTCACAATCTACCGTGCCGTTCGTTACATGAATTGTTTTCGCTTCTATTAATGTTTCGTGTTCAATTCCGTCGACACTCGTCGTTGTCACAAATGTTTGCACCTTACCTTGAATTGTATTTAACAGATGTGATTGACGATAATCATCTAGTTCTGATAATACATCATCTAATAAAAGGATTGGATATTCCTTAACTTCTGAATAAATCAATTCAATTTCAGCTAATTTTAGGGACAGTGCGGTCGTTCGTTGTTGTCCTTGCGAACCAAAGACTTGAACATTTTTACTATTAACGAAGAATTGTAAATCATCACGATGAGGACCAATTAAAGTCGTACCACGGAAAATTTCACGTTGTTTCACAGACTGAAAACTTTCATAGTATACTTCTTTTATTTTCGACAAATCCATTGATTCTGATACATCTAGGCTTGGTTTATAGACGATTTCTAATTCCTCTAACCCTCTGCTAATCCCACGATGGATTGGCGCAGCCCATTCTTGTAGTAAGTGCAAAAACTCAAAACGTTTTCGCAATATTTTTGTACCGTGCTCAATGAGTTGAAGTGTAAATACATCCAACATCGTTTCCTCATTTTTACTATTCCCTTGCATTTTTTTTAGCAAGTGGTTTCGTTGCGTGAGCACTTTTTGATATTGGCTTAGTTCATACAAATAAACAGGTGCTATTTGTCCAAGTTCCATATCTAAAAAGCGTCTTCTTACTTGAGGGCTTCCTTTTACAAGATTTAAATCTTCTGGGGCAAACATGACAACATTCATTTCACCGATGTATTGGCTTAACTTTTGTTGTTCAAGTTGATTTAACTTTGCCTTTTTTCCTTTTTTAGAAATATTTAACTCTAAAGACAAAGAACTGTTTCGTTTTTGTAATCTACCTTTTATTTGACCGTAATCCTCGTCCCACTTAATAAGTTCACGATCATTAGAAGTTCTATGAGATTTCGCCATCGCCAATACATAAATAGCTTCCATTAGGTTCGTTTTCCCTTGCGCATTTTCGCCAATAATTACATTGACCTTATCTTCAAAGGAAAGCTCTAGATTATCGTAATTGCGATAGTTTTTTAATTGTATTTCTTTAATAAACAAAGGGCTCCCCCTTTATGCCTGAACTTGAAAAGTTCCGTTTCCCGGAATTTCAACAATATCATTTGCGTATAACTTTCGGCCTCTTCTATTTTCAAGTTCTTGATTCACGTAAACTTCATATTCTTGTAAGAACCATTTTACAGCACCGCCTGTATCAATTACGTCAGCTAACTTTAAAAATTGTCCTAGTGTAATATACTCTGTTGAAATCTTAATACGTTTCATAAAATCGCTCACTTTCTGAAAGTGTTCATTCTTTCATTGTACTAAATAAACTAACATTAGGAAAGTAATACCCAAAAAATCAAATAAGGGTCACTAGCACCTTTAAACTAGCAACCCTAAACTCTTACTTAGTAAGTACGAACCGGTAAAATTAATTGGATAATGGAATCATCATTTACTGTACGAATTAAGAACGGTCTCATCGCCCCAGTAAAACTAATTTTAATTTCTGTACTATCTAACGCTTTTAATGCATCCATCATATATTTTGCACTAAAAGATATTTTTAATTCTTCCCCATCTACTTTTTCACATTGAACTTCTTCTACTACTTTTCCGATTTCTGGTGAATTCGAAGAGATTTCTAACATTTGCTGTTCTAATGTTGATAATTTTACAACGTTATTACGCCCATCTCTCGCTAATAGTGAAGCACGATCAATTGCTTGTAAAAATTCTTTTGTATTTACAAAAATATCAGTTTTACTTTCAGCTGGAATTAAACGTGTCGTATCTGGGTAGTTTCCTTCTAACAACCTAGAGAAGAATAATAAATGTTTTGTACGGAATAATACTTGATACTCCGTAATAACAATGTCTACCATTTCTTCTGACTCATCTAGAATTTTACTAAGTTCACTTAAGCTTTTACCAGGAATTACAACATTGGATTGAAACTCATCAGAAATATTATGCCCTTCAATTTTTGCTTTACGAAGTGCTAGCCTGTGACTATCTGTTGCAATACAAGTTAATTCGCTGTTATATACTTTCCAGTTTACACCTGTCAAGATTGGACGAGTTTCTGAAGTTGATACAGCGAATACTGTTTGACGAATCATATGTTTTAGTAAATCAGTTGGAATCTTAAATACATGATGTTCTTCAATTTGTGGTAATAACGGATATTCAGCAGAATCTAAACCATTTAAATTGAACTCTGATTTTCCAGATTTTATTTTTGTCATAAAATGATTTTCCACAGAAATTTCGACACTGTCTTTAGGTAGTTTTTTTACGATTTCACTAAAATATTTTGCTTGTAAAACAATACTTCCTGATTGTTCAATTTCTACGATTTCTTTTCCATCCTCTTCAACTGGGATAAAAGATTCAATAGAAATATCTGCATCACTACCTGTTAAAGTAACGCCTTCTTCAGTAGCTACGACTTTAATTCCTGTAAGAATTGGAATTGTTGTACGAGAGGAAACTGCCTTCATTACATCTTGTACACTTCTTACAAGATATTCTTTTTGAATTGTAAAACGCATAACGAAACCCTCCGGTAAGTATAAGATTTTATTTATTAAATAAAGATAAAGAATAGTAGTAATAGTAATAGGGCTTGTGGATATGTGGATAACCCCGTTTAAAGATGTAAAAACAGTCTATCTACATGTGGATAGACTGTGCGTAAAACAAGGTAAGTTATTCACACTATTCAGCTACTACTTTAAAATATCATTAATTTCTTCAACTTGTTTTTGCAGTTGTGTATCCGTTTTTAATAACTTTGAAATTTTTTCATGGGCATGGATAACTGTCGTATGATCACGTCCACCAAATTCTTCACCTATTTTCGGTAAAGAAGAATCTGTAAGTTCACGTGAGAGATACATTGCGATCTGACGAGGGAATGCAACAGACTTTGTGCGTTTTTTCGCTTTAAAATCTTCTAATTTCACTTGATAAACATCCCCAACGGCTTTTTGGATATCATAAATAGAAATAATTTTTGGTTTAGAATTTGGAATAATATCTTTAAGTGCTTCAGCTGCTAAGTCTGCATTTATGTCCTTATTAATTAAAGATGAATATGCCACAACACGAATAAGCGCGCCTTCTAATTCACGAATATTTGAGTCAATTTGATTTGCAATATAAAGCATAACTTCATTTGGTATATCAAGTCCTTCAGCTTTCGCTTTTTTACGCAAAATTGCAATTCTTGTTTCTAAATCTGGCGGCGTAATATCGGTAATAAGTCCCCATTCAAAACGTGAACGTAGGCGATCTTCTAAAGTTGGGATTTCTTTTGGTGGTCTATCACTTGAAATCACAATTTGTTTACTTTCTTCATGTAACGCATTGAATGTATGGAAGAACTCTTCTTGTGTTTGTTCTTTTCCAGCAAGAAATTGAATATCATCTATCAATAAGACATCTACATTACGATATTTATTACGAAAATCGACAGCTTTATTGTCACGAATAGAGTTGATAAATTCATTTGTAAATTTTTCAGATGATAGATAAACAACTTTCGCATTCGGATTATGTTCAATTACATAATGGCCAATTGCATGCATTAAATGGGTTTTTCCAAGTCCAACTCCCCCGTAAATAAAGAGTGGATTATATGCCTTTGCCGGTGCTTCAGCTACTGCCAAGGAAGCAGCGTGTGCAAAACGATTCCCAGAGCCGATAACAAATGTATCGAATGTATATTTAGGGTTCAACATGCTCTGTGGTAAGTGATTAGATTCATCATTTGTTCTTTTCTGTTTAGCAGGAGGAAAGTCAATCTCCTCTTCAGCTTGACTTTGGGGAATAATAAAACGAATATCCAATTTGGCTCCTGTTAAATCATAAAGTGTTTCTGAAATCAGTTCTGAGTAATGAGATTCTAGCCAGTCGCGAGCAAATTCATTTGGAGCTGTAATTGTTAGCACATCTTTTTTCAAATTATGAGCAGTTGTCGATTTTAACCACGTTTCATAACTTGGTTTACTTACCTTTTTTTCTAATTCTTTTAAGGCGCTATTCCATAAATCAGAGATATTTTCCAAGGGTGTCCCTCCTTTGCAAAGATGGTAAAAGAATAAGGTTGTGCAACAAATGTACAACCTTGAAATTTTGAGATGTATATTTATACGAAACGTATTTTAAAACCTAAAAACGTCGTCTGTATACGAGATAGAGTTTTCGACAAAAAACCCGCATGTGGACAAATATTTACCCACATGTGAGTATAACTGTCCACATGTTATACACAATTTGTGGATAAATTATATATGTGGAAAACTTATTCAAAGTGAAAACACAACTATAATATCAAAAAAAAACAGCTATAGCAATGAATTTAAGAAAGTTATCCACAAAATCAATACCTTGTGGAATAAACTTGTCCACAATACGATATACTGTGTAAAAGTGAAAAAATAATTTGTGGATACAAAAAAAACTAAAATGTATTTATCCACAAGAAAATAAAGAGGCTGTGAAAAAGTATGTGAATAGGTTCAAAATGAATATTTGATGAAAATTTCGAGAACCATTGACATTTTCCTAGTTGATTAACTATAATTTATAAGACTGTCTTTAACAGATATTCCTCAGGGAGGTGTCATATAATGAAAAGAACTTACCAACCAAATAAACGTAAGCGCAGCAAAGTACATGGTTTCCGCAGCCGTATGAGCACAGCGAACGGACGTAAAGTGCTAGCAGCTCGTCGTCGTAAAGGAAGAAAAGTATTATCTGCGTAGACCACTGATCGTTCAGTGGTCTTTTTTTCTAGTAATAATGAATTTCCGCTGATGAAATACAGGAGTGTCAATTGATATGAAGAAAAAAAATCGTATAAAAAAGAATGAAGAATTCCAAGCTGTTTTCCAAAATGGAAAATCGAATGCAAACCGTCAGTTTGTTGTATATCAACTTGAAAAAGAAAAACAACCGTACTTTCGGATCGGTCTTTCTGTTAGTAAGAAAATAGGAAATGCAGTAGTTCGTAATCGAATTAAACGTATGATTCGCCAATCGATTACAGAAGTAAAAGATGAGATAGATTCTGGAAAAGATTTTGTTATAATAGCAAGGAAGCCTTGTGCAGATATGACATATGAACAATTGAAGAAAAGCTTAATTCATGCCTTTAAGCGCTCTGGTATGAAAGTAACAAACAAGTAGCGTAGGAAAAGGAAAATGAATTACACTATATACATACCGAAACAAGGAGGAGCAGGCTGTGAAAAAGAAAATAGGCTTACTAGCCATGGTTATTGCATTAATGGCGATTGCTACCGGCTGTAGTGAAACGAATCAGCCGATTACACCGAAAAGCACAGGGATTTGGAATGAATATTTCGTATACCCGCTTTCTCAGTTAATCACGTATTTTGCAAACTTATTTGGTAGTAATTATGGTTTAGCGATTGTTGTTACGACTCTTATTATTCGTTTTGCATTATTACCATTAATGATTAAACAAACGAAGAGCACGAAAGCAATGCAAGCGTTACAACCAGAAATGGTGAAGTTAAAAGAGAAATACAGCTCTAAAGATCAAGCGACGCAACAAAAACTGCAACAAGAAATGATGCAGTTATATCAAAAAAATGGTGTGAATCCATTAGCAGGTTGTTTACCAATCTTTATTCAAATGCCGATTTTATTCGCGTTTTATCATGCAATTATGAGAACTGCGGAGATTAAGCAGCATAGTTTCTTATGGTTTGATTTAGGTCATGCAGATCCTTACTATATCCTTCCAGTTGTTGCGGCAATCACAACATTTATTCAGCAAAAACTTGCAATGGCAGGTACTGCTGGACAAAATCCACAAATGGCAATGATGATTTGGCTTATGCCAATCATGATTTTAGTCTTTGCAATTAACTTCCCAGCAGCATTATCGTTATACTGGGTAGTTGGTAACATCTTTGGTATCGCTCAAATGTATATGATCAAAGGGCCGGAAATTAAGGCTAGTAAGGCAGGAGGATCAAGCAAGTGAGTGTAATTACTGCTAAAGGACAAACAGTCGAACTGGCAGTGCAAGATGCTTTAAGACAATTAAACGTTTCAGAAGATCGCGTTGATGTAAATATTATCGATGAGGGTAAGAGAGGGTTTCTTGGTTTATTCGGGAATCGTCCGGCCTTAGTAGAGGTTGTATTGAAAAAAGATCCAATCCAAGAAACTGAACAATACGTAAGAAATGTTGTTCAGAGCATGGGTGTGGATGTGGAGATTACAAAAACTGTAAAAGGTCGAGAAATCGAATTTACACTTTCTGGTGAAAATGTAGGTGTTTTAATCGGAAAAAGAGGTCATACGTTAAATTCTTTACAATATTTAGCGAAACTTGTTGCGAATCGTAATACAAAGCAGTATATTGGCATCACAATTGATGCCGAAAACTATCGTAGTAAAAGAAAAAATACGTTAGAGGCGCTTTCTTATCGATTAGCGAAACAAGTGATGAGCACGAAAAAAAGTGTTGTATTAGAACCGATGCCTTCTTTTGAGAGAAAAATTATTCACCAAGCATTATCTAATCATCCAAATATCATTACAACTTCTGAAGGCAAAGAACCACATCGTCATGTTGTAATATCTTCCAAATAACCGGTCACTCAATTGAGTGTCGGTTATTTTTTTGATGTAAAAAGCGCTGTGGATAACTAAAAAACACTAAACTTATCCACTGTGAATAAGTTTAGTGTTTTTTACATGAGGACATAATAAAATGAGTTATTATTCTTTTGTAGACAGGTTCATTATGGTATCCTAATAGTTTAGTGAAGGAAAAAATCATGTTTAAATAGAGAGAAATAAGCAAGTGAGGTGAAAGGACATGGAATTTGATACGATTGCTGCAATTTCTACAGCACTTGGGGAAGGCGCAATTGCCATTGTTCGAGTAAGTGGAGAGGATGCGGTTGAGAAGGTCAATCGCATTTTTAAAGGGAAAGATTTAACGGCAGTATCTTCTCATACGATTCATTATGGCCATATTGTTGATTTAGATACAAATCAAGTTATTGAGGAAGTCATGGTTTCCATCATGCGTGCACCGAGAACATTTACGCGTGAAAATATAGTAGAAATTAACTGCCATGGTGGCCTTGTTTCAGTAAATAAAGTACTACAACTTATTTTGGCACAGGGAGTACGCTTAGCGGAGCCTGGTGAATTTACGAAGCGTGCATTTTTAAATGGGCGTATTGATCTATCGCAAGCTGAAGCTGTAATGGATTTAATTCGTGCGAAAACAGATCGAGCAATGAACGTAGCAATTAATCAAATGGAAGGACGATTATCTAAATTAATTGGTCGTCTTCGTCAAGAAATCTTAGAAACATTAGCCCATGTTGAGGTAAATATAGATTATCCAGAATACGATGATGTAGAAGAGATGACACATAATATTTTAATTGAAAAGGCTACGAATGTTCGGACTGAAATTCAAAAAATCTTAGAAACATCTAAGCAAGGGAAGATTTTACGTGAAGGAATCGCAACCGCGATTATTGGAAGACCTAACGTTGGAAAATCATCGTTATTAAACAGTCTTGTTCAAGAAAAAAAGGCGATAGTAACTGATATAGCAGGAACAACTCGTGATGTTATTGAAGAATACGTTAATGTACGTGGTGTACCACTTAAACTTATAGATACAGCGGGAATCCGTGAAACAGAAGATATTGTTGAACGAATTGGTGTAGAGCGCTCAAAAGAAATGATGAATCAAGCTGATTTAGTGTTAGTTGTAGTAAATTATAGTGAGATGTTAACTAATGAAGATGAGGAACTATTCCATGCAGTACAAGGAAAAGACTTTATTGTCATTGTAAATAAGACAGATTTACCACAAGGAATTGACATGGAGCGTGTTGCTCAGTTAGCTGGTGAAAATCGTATTATTACAACTTCCTTAATTGAGGAGCAAGGGATAGATGATTTAGAAAAAGCAATAGCTGATCTATTCTTCGAAGGAACAATTGAATCTGCTGATATGACATATGTTTCTAACGCGAGACATATTGGTTTATTAACACAAGCAGGAAAAACAATTGGAGATGCAATTGATGCGATAGAGAACGGTGTTCCAATTGATATGGTTCAAATTGACTTAACAAGAACGTGGGAAATACTTGGTGAAATTACTGGTGATACAGTCCATGAAAGCTTAATTGACCAATTGTTCTCTCAATTTTGTTTAGGAAAATAACATAGAGATCTTTTAGAAAGATAGAGAATATTAGGAGGAATAAACAATGGGATACAATGCCGGTTCATACGACGTCATAGTAATCGGTGCAGGTCATGCAGGATGTGAAGCTGGTCTTGCAGCAGCACGAATGGGCTCAAAAACATTAATGTTAACGATTAATTTAGATATGGTAGCGTTTATGCCATGTAACCCTTCTGTTGGTGGACCAGCAAAAGGGATTGTTGTTCGTGAAATTGATGCATTAGGCGGCGAAATGGGACGTAATATTGATAAGACTCATATTCAAATGCGCATGTTGAACACGGGGAAAGGACCAGCTGTACGCGCCCTTCGTGCACAAGCAGATAAATTTTCGTATCAACATGAATTAAAGAAAACAATTGAAGAAACGCCAAACTTAACATTGTGTCAAGGAATGGTAGAGCGTTTAATCGTTGAGGATGATGTATGTAAAGGGGTAATTACACAATCAGGTGCTGAATATACGGCAAACACAGTTGTAATTACAACGGGAACATTTTTACGTGGTGAGATCATTATGGGCGATTTAAAATATTCAAGTGGTCCAAACAATCAGCAACCATCTATTACATTATCTAAGCATTTAGAGGAGCTTGGTTTAGATCTTGTTAGATTTAAAACAGGTACGCCACCTCGTGTAAACAGTAATACAATTGATTATAGTAAAACAGAGATTCAACCAGGTGACGATAAGCCACAGGCTTTCTCTTTTGAAACGACAAAATTTATTATGGATCAAATTCCATGTTGGTTAACATATACGAGTGAAGAGACGCATCGCTTAATTGATAGAAATTTACATCGTTCAGCTATGTATTCTGGTATGATTAAAGGAACAGGGCCTCGTTACTGTCCTTCAATTGAAGATAAGGTAGTACGATTCAATGATAAACCGCGCCACCAAATCTTTTTAGAACCAGAAGGACGTAATACGAAAGAAGTATATGTACAAGGCTTATCAACAAGTTTACCGGAAGATGTACAACGTGAAATGCTGAAAACAATTCCTGGTTTAGAGAATGTTGAAATGATGCGTACAGGTTATGCAATCGAGTATGATGCAATTGTGCCGACACAATTGTGGCCAACACTTGAAACGAAAAAAATTAAAAATTTATATACAGCAGGACAAATCAACGGTACTTCTGGTTATGAAGAAGCTGCGGGACAAGGTCTGATGGCTGGAATTAACGCAGCTTGCCGCTCTTTAGGTAAAAAAGAAGTGATTTTAGGTCGTGCTGATGCATACATTGGCGTTTTAATTGATGACCTTGTAACGAAAGGTACAAATGAACCGTATCGTCTGTTAACGTCCCGTGCAGAATATCGTTTATTATTACGTCACGATAATGCAGATCTTCGTTTAACAGAAATTGGTCATGAAATAGGTTTAATTAAAGAAGAACGCTATGAGCGTTTCTCCAATAAAAAGGAGCAAATTGAACAAGAAAAGGCGCGTTTAGAAAGTATTTTTATTAAACCACGCCCTGAAGTTCAGGAGTTAATTCGTAACGCTGGCGGAAGTGAATTGAAGGATGGAATAAGAGCAAGCGACTTATTACGCCGTACGGAGATGACATATGAACATATCCGTCTTCTATCACCGAGTGAATTAGAAATAAATGATGAAGTTGCAGAACAAGTTGAAATTCAAATTAAGTACGAAGGATATATTGAAAAATCCTTACAACAAGTAGATCGTATGAAGAAAATGGAAAATAAAAAAATACCTGTTGATATTGATTATGATGCGATTTCTGGAATTGCTTCAGAAGCTAGGCAGAAGTTGAAAGACGTTCGCCCACTTTCTATGGGGCAAGCATCACGTATTTCTGGCGTAAATCCAGCTGATATTTCCATTTTACTTGTGTACATTGAACAAGGAAAAATTGCGCGAGTATCGAACCAATAAATAGTAAGGAGATATTGCCAGATGAATATTGAACAATTTCAATCTATGCTAGGAGAGAAAGGGATTTCCCTCTCTCCTAGACAATTAGAGCAATTCGAAATCTACTTTGAAACGTTAGTGGAGTGGAATGAGAAGATGAACTTAACGGCTATTACAGAGAAAGAAGAAGTGTATTTAAAGCACTTTTTCGACTCAATTACAGCTGCCTTTTATTATGATTTTTCAAAGCCATTTTCCATTTGTGATGTTGGAGCGGGTGCAGGATTTCCGAGTATTCCTTTAAAAATTTGTTTCCCACATTTGAAAGTAACAATTGTTGATTCATTACAAAAACGTATTAACTTCTTAAATCATTTAGCACAAAAATTAGAATTAAGTGATGTTGCATTTTGTCATGATCGTGCTGAAACATTTGGAAAAAAAGATGGTATACGTGAATCGTATGATATTGTAATGGCGCGTGCAGTTGCCCGTCTTTCTGTACTGAGTGAATTATGTTTGCCACTTGTAAAAGTTGGTGGAACATTTATTGCGATGAAAGGTGCAGCAGCGAATGAAGAAATCGAAAATGGTAAGTATGCTTTAGAAGTACTCGGTGGGGAACTAAAAGAAATGTCTACGTTCCAATTACCGTTCGAGGAAAGCGAGCGTAATATTTTATTGATTGAGAAAAAGCGCAAAACACCAAAGAAATATCCGCGTAAGCCAGGGACACCCAATAAATTACCTATTGAAAAATAAATCTTATTAGACGTAAGATTAGATTATATAAATGAAAACGTAAATGTTTCATAGGAAACATTTTATGGAGAACAGTCAATAGGCCCAAAGGTGGTGGAATATGTATGAAAAATACGTTTTCTCGTTTATTTGGCTTTGGAGATAAAGAGAGCGAATTCGAATTACAAGACGAAAGCCATGAAGAAATAGATAAAAAGGTATATGAAGAAATACAAGAAATTCCAATAGGAAATATTACACCTAACCGTTATCAACCACGGACAGTTTTTGACGATGCACGTATTGATGAACTAGCTTTGACGATCCGTACGCATGGGCTTATTCAGCCGATTGTTGTGAGACAATATGAGGATGATAAGTATGAAATTATTGCCGGGGAAAGACGTTTTCGTGCCGCAACGAAATTAGGCTGGGAAAAAGTTCCTGCAATCATAAAGAATTTAAATGATACTGAAACAGCTTCTGTCGCTTTAATTGAGAATTTGCAGCGTGAAGAATTAACGGCAATTGAAGAAGCTGTTGCATATCAAAAGCTGATTGAGTTACATAATTTAACACAAGAGGCATTAGCACAACGACTTGGAAAAGGGCAATCGACAATCGCAAATAAGTTGCGATTATTAAAGTTGCCTGAAGAAGTGAAAAAGGCATTATTAGAAAAGAGTATTACAGAGCGTCATGCACGTGCTCTTATTCCTTTGAAAAATGAGGAGCTTCAGCTAAAGGTTTTACAAGAAATTGTGGACAAACAATTGAATGTGAAGCAAACGGAAGAACGTATTGCAAAGCTCCTAGAGGAAGTAAAGCCGAAGAAGAAAGTAAAACAAAAAGCAGTAAGCCGTGATACGAGAATTGCAATGAATACAATTAGGCAATCATTACAAATGGTTGCGGATAGTGGTTTGAATGTTAATTCTGAGGAAGAGGAATTTGATGAATACTATCAAATTACGATTAAAATTCCTAAGAAAAAGTAATAGCTATGTGTGTGGGGCCTTTCCTTTTGGAGAGGTCTCTTTTACTATATTTTCTTGTTAAATGAAGAAGGAGTTTGAAAATAAATTTTGAAGTTTAATAAGGACGTAAAAGAAAAAGTTTTATTTCGTGTTACAATAAACATAATTATTTTTAGAATAAGATAGAAAGGTTGAAAGTAGGTGACATCATGGGAAAAATCATTGCTATTGCTAATCAAAAAGGCGGTGTTGGAAAAACAACAACATCTGTTAATTTAGGAGCTGGATTGGCGCAAGTAGGAAAAAAAGTTCTTCTTGTGGATATTGATGCTCAAGGAAATGCAACGACTGGTGTGGGAATTGAAAAATCTGAATTAGATCAATGTATTTATAATGTGCTTGTAGAAGATGCAGATGTTCAAGGTGTGATACGAAAAACCGCAACTGAAAACTTAGATGTTCTACCCGCTACGATTCAATTGGCAGGGGCTGAAATTGAATTGGTACCAACCATTTCCCGGGAAGTACGTTTGCAAAGAGCATTATATTCAGTTCGTGACGAATACGATTACATTATTATTGACTGTCCTCCATCTTTAGGATTATTAACAATTAACGCATTAACCGCAGCTGATTCTGTCATTATTCCTGTTCAGTGTGAATACTATGCGTTGGAGGGATTAAGTCAGCTACTAAATACAGTTCGACTTGTACAAAAGCATTTAAATAAAAATTTAGAAATTCAAGGTGTATTATTAACGATGTTAGATGCTCGTACAAATCTAGGAATTCAAGTTATAGATGAAGTGAAAAAATATTTCCGAGATAAAGTATACCGCTCTATCATTCCACGTAATGTCCGTTTAAGTGAGGCACCAAGTCATGGGAAACCAATTATGCAGTATGATGCTAAATCAAGAGGAGCGGAAGTGTACATAGATTTAGCAGAGGAAGTGATTGCAGGTGGCTAAAGGGCTAGGAAGAGGGATTAATGCATTTTTTCCTGATTTAGATGTAAAGGAAGAAGAAACAATTCAAGAAATCACGGTAACTGAATTAAGACCGAATCCGTATCAACCACGTAAACACTTTAATAAAGATGCAATTCAAGAGTTAGCAGCATCTATTAAAGAACATGGTATTTTACAACCGTTAATTGCGAGGAAAAGTATTAAAGGATATGAAATTGTTGCTGGTGAAAGAAGATATCGAGCTGCTAAGGAAGCTGGTCTTGAAAAAGTTCCAGCTGTTGTTCGTCAATTAAACGAGCAGCAAATGATGGAGTTCGCTTTACTGGAAAATTTACAGCGTGAAGATTTAAATCCTATGGAAGAGGCAATGGCATATCAGCTGTTAATGAATGAGTTACATGTAACGCAAGAACAATTAGCAAAACGTCTTGGGAAAAGTAGGCCATATATTGCAAATTATACGCGATTATTAAGCCTCCCTCCATTTGTTCAAGACATGATTGCAAGCGGGAAGCTTTCGATGGCTCATGGAAGGACTTTGCTTACAATAAAAGATGAGGAACTATTAAAATCTTTACTAAAGCGCATTGAAAAAGAAGGTTTAAATGTTAGACAGTTAGAGAAAATGGTACAAGAAATTAATCAAGGCGTTTCACGTGAAACAAAAAAAGTGAAAAAAGAAAGAAATATATTTTTTGTAGAGCGCGAAACGTTATTAAGAGAAAAGTTTGGTACAGACGTAAAGATTAAAGAAACAAAAAAAGAAAAAGGTAAAATTGAAATAGAGTTCTTTAATAAAGAGGATTTAGAGCGTATTTTAGAATTATTAGCACGGGAAAATTAAAAAGCAAACCATCTTATTCTTTATAGATGGTTTGCTTTTTTTAATGCAGATAATTTTTGATCTGTTTCTTTTATACTTTGAGCAATTACATCAGCCATTTTCATAACTAGACTCAACCTTGTATTTTGAAGTACGAAAAATTCCATAAAACCATTTAAATTTACGATACCATGTATATGCAAATCTCCAATTGCTGGTAATTTTTTATTCATTGCAGCTCCAGGTTTACTAGGTCCTTTTCCCGTAGTTATAGAACCGATACTTTGAGATTTCCCTAAGCAAGCATCCACAGCAATAACAAAAGAATCAGGATTTGTTTTTTGTATATTCTGAATTTTATCTTCTAAGTTTAGTGCGTGTATTGGTTCATCAAGTGTGCCAAATACTTGGAAGTTTTGGATTTCGAGTTGTTCTAATTTAGCCCCGACTAATGGGCCAAGTGCATCACCGGTAGACCGATCGGTTCCAATACAAACGAGAATGAGTGGTATATTTAGTTTAATAGGTATGTGAGAGAGTAAGAAATTGCTGATTGTTTCTGAGGCTTCTAAGTCGTGGTGCATAACATTTTGCGATTCTTTTTCAAAAAAAGGTAAGCGAAAACTTCCAATATTCATGAAGCACCCATCCTTTTAATAAATTTTTACAATTATGTTATAAAGTGTTTTGTTTTATATTGAGCGAAAAAAGTGCAATATGGAAAAATTATAAGTTCATGTTTTTGATAAACTGTGAATGAAAGTGGAAATAATAGTACTAGTATATATATATTTGTTCCATTTTATACCTAAATGAAGATGAACAAATGTGA
This sequence comes from Bacillus clarus, assembly GCF_000746925.1. GTDB lineage: Bacteria > Bacillota > Bacilli > Bacillales > Bacillaceae_G > Bacillus_A > Bacillus_A clarus. The sequence goes on along the minus strand of NZ_JMQC01000008.1, from coordinate 2,321,218 downwards.
ATAAAATCATAAATTTTTTTTAGAAATAAGGGAGACTTCTGATACAATAATAAAGGTAAAATAAAAAGAAATTTTAGTTGGAGAGGTAGAAAAAAGATGGATTTAGCGATGCGATGGTTCGAGTCCGTAAATTGGGCGAATATAGGAATGAGATCATTAAAAATAGTAGTTATTTTAATACTTGGTGCAATCGTTGTTCGTATTGCAAGAGCAATTGTACGAAATGCCTTTCGGATGGGAAGTCGTTCACCAATTCAAATTTCAGAACGTCGTACAGTTACAGTAGCAAAATTGCTTGAAAACATTGTGGCATATGTTGTTATATTCATTATGTTAATTGCGATTTTAGGTGTATTTGATATTAATGCATCAGGATTATTAGCCGGTGCTGGGGTAATTGGTTTAGCAGTCGGTTTTGGTGCGCAAAGTTTAGTGAAAGACGTTATTACAGGGTTATTCATTTTGTTAGAAGATCAGTTTTCAGTAGGTGATTATGTAAGAATAGGCCAATTTGAAGGAACCGTCTTAGAAATAGGACTACGTACAACGAAGATGAAAAGCTGGACAGGTGAAATTCATATTTTACCGAATGGTAGTATTGTACAAGTAACGAATTTTTCTGTTAGTAATAGTGTAGCGTTTGTTGATGTAGCCATTTCCTATGAAAGTGATATAGTGCGAGCGGAGCAAGTTATTGAAGATTTATTAGTGGAATTACCAGAAAAATATGAGAAGATGGTAACGACGCCTCAATTACTAGGTGTTCAAACATTGGCGGCATCCGAAGTGGTATTACGTGTTATTGCTGAAGTAGAGCCAATGCAACATGCAGTTATTGCGAGAGCTCTTCGCAAAGAGATTAAAAATCGTCTTGATTTACATGGTATTGAAATTCCATACCCACGTATGGTTTTATATAGTCGTGAAGAATTAGTTAATGAAAAAGCAATTTAGTAGTGGGAGGGGTTTGGAGAATGGAGCAAAAGCAGTATAACTTGTACGATGTTGTGGAAATGAAGAAGGCCCATCCATGTGGTGAAAATCGCTGGAAGATTATTCGTATGGGAATGGATATCCGCATTAAGTGCGAGGGATGTGACCATTCGGTAATGATTCCTCGAAGAGAATTTGATCGCAAGGTGAAAAAAATACTTGTGAAGCATGAAGAATAGGGAAAAAGTAACAGTTACATGAGGTAGCTGTTACTTTTTTTCGTTTTTTGGAAACTTGTCATTTTTTTCGTTACTATCTATAATGATGGAAGATTGAGACATAGGAGTGAAAAATATGGGATTAACGGCTGGGATTGTTGGATTACCTAACGTAGGGAAATCCACTTTATTTAATGCAATTACACAAGCGGGAGCAGAATCTGCGAACTATCCATTCTGTACAATTGATCCGAACGTAGGGATTGTAGAAGTACCGGATGAGCGCTTAAATAAATTAACGGAACTAGTAGAACCGAAAAAAACTGTTCCAACTGTATTCGAATTTACTGATATCGCAGGTATCGTAAAAGGCGCGAGTAAAGGTGAAGGATTAGGAAATAAATTCTTATCTCACATTCGTCAAGTGGATGCAATTTGCCAAGTTGTTCGTTGTTTTGAAGATGAAAATATTACACACGTTTCAGGAAAAGTAGATCCAATCGATGATATTGAAACAATCAACTTAGAGCTAATCTTAGCGGATTTAGAATCTGTTGATAAACGTATTGAACGTGTTGCAAAATTAGCAAGACAAAAAGATAAAGAAGCAGTATACGAGCATGAAATTTTAGTTCGTTTAAAAGAAGCATTCGAAGAGGGGAAACCAGCTCGTACTGTTGAATTTACAGAAGAACAAATGAAAATTGTTAAAGGTCTTCATTTACTTACAACGAAAGAAATGTTATACGTAGCAAACGTGAGCGAAGACGAAATTATGGACCCATCTGAAAATAAGTACGTACAGATGGTAAAAGAATTTGCAGCTAATGAAAATTCGCAAGTAATTGTTGTATGTGCAAAAATCGAATCAGAAATTGCTGAATTAGACGAGGAAGAGAAAAAGGTATTCCTTGAAGAATTGGGCATTGAAGAGTCAGGTTTAGACCAATTAATTCGCGCCGCATACGATTTATTAGGACTGGCTACTTATTTCACAGCTGGTGTACAAGAAGTACGCGCATGGACATTTAAAAAAGGTATGAAAGCACCTCAATGTGCTGGCGTTATTCATACAGACTTTGAACGTGGATTTATTCGTGCAGAAACAGTTTCTTATGATGATCTAATGACAAATGGTTCTATGACAGCAGCGAAAGAAGCTGGGAAAGTACGTTTAGAGGGAAAAGAATATATCGTAAAAGATGGAGATGTTATGCACTTCCGCTTTAACGTGTAATCCGATATTTCCTAGGAAAAACAAAGATATGAACTTGGCAAATATATTATGTATTTGCCAAGTTTTTTATGTATTGGTGAGTTGCTTCATCTAACTTACTATGATATAATCTAAACTCGTGAGTAATTACTATATAATTAATTGCTCCTTGCCCAATACGGGCCGTTTAGACCAAAAGGAGGTGAAAGTGTAATGAAAAAGTACGAAATCATGTACATCATCCGTCCAAACATGGAGGAAGAAGCTCAAAAAGCTTTAGTTGAGCGCTTCGCAAGCGTTTTAACTAGCAATGGTGCAGAAATCATTAACACGAAAGAGTGGGGTAAGCGTCGTTTAGCTTACGAAATCAACGACTTACGTGACGGTTTCTACATGATCTTAAACGTAAATTCTAATGCAGAAGCTGTTAAAGAATTCGACCGTTTAGCTAAGATCAACGAAGATATCATGCGTCACATCGTTGTTAAAGACGAAGAATAATAATTAAGATATATAGGGAGAGTGGTTCGATTGATGAATCGTGTTATCCTCGTTGGTCGTTTAACTAAGGACCCTGACTTACGTTACACGCCCAATGGTGTTGCAGTAGCTACTTTTACGTTAGCTGTGAATCGCGCATTTGCGAATCAACAAGGTGAGCGTGAAGCTGACTTTATTAATTGTGTAATATGGCGTAAACAAGCAGAAAACGTAGCGAATTATTTGAAAAAAGGTAGCTTAGCAGGCGTAGATGGACGTCTTCAAACTCGTAATTATGAGGGACAAGATGGTAAACGTGTATACGTAACAGAAGTTCTTGCGGAGAGCGTACAATTTTTAGAGCCGCGTAATGGCGGTGGGGAGCAACGCGGTTCATTCAATCAGCAACCATCAGGAGCTGGTTTCGGTAACCAAGGCTCTAACCCATTCGGCCAATCTAGTAATTCAGGTAACTCAGGTAACTCTGGATTTACGAAGAATGACGATCCATTTTCAAATGTAGGTCAACCGATTGATATTTCGGACGACGATTTACCATTTTAATGGTATAAAACGGTTATTTTTAACAAAGAATGGAGGGGAATAGACATGGCAGGACGCAAAGGTGGACGTGCGAAACGTCGTAAGGTGTGTTTCTTCACATCTAACGGCATCACTCGCATCGACTATAAAGATGTTGATTTATTAAAACGTTTCGTTTCTGAGCGTGGTAAAATTTTACCTCGTCGCGTAACAGGAACAAGCGCAAAATACCAACGCAAACTTACAGTTGCAATTAAACGTGCTCGTCAAATGGCACTTTTACCATATGTTGGTGAATAATAGCGTATGAAATGCACAGTAGAGTCGGACTCTACTGTGCATTTTGCTATGCTTTTCTTTTTTTAGAAAGAGAGGTTAAAGAGTGAAAAGAACGAGATTTATTACAGATGGAGCAGCTTTATTAGCTGTATATGCGGTGTTACTTCTTGTATCCATGTATGTTCCTATTTTAAGTGCAGTTGTAACATTTGCATTGCCATTACCGTTTATATTGTTTATGGTAAGGTATAAATTTTCGAGTACATGTATGTTTTTTGTTTCAGCGCTTTTTATTACGATTATTGTTAGTCAGCCAATTAGTCTTGTAAAGACCGTTATGTTTGGGTTGATAGGTATCGTTTTAGGGTATATGTATAAAAAAGAAAAAAAACCAGTAGAAATATTACTAGTAGGTGCTCTTGCGTACTTGATTAGCTTCGTAATGATTTACGTTGGAAGTATAAAGTTTTTTAATATAGATTTAATGAAGCAAATGCAAGATATGTTTAATGGGTTTATTGGAAAAGGTGAACAAATGATGAATGCTGCTGGACAGCCGCTTACAAAGGAGAAAAAAGAATTATTAGGACAATTTAATGACCTGCTTCGAATTCTTCTGCCAAGCTTGCTTGCCATGGTTGCGGTAATGTATTCTTGGTTTACATTATTAATGACGGGGAATGTTTTAAAAAGATTAAAGCATAATGTTACGCCGTTCCCTCAATTTAGAAATATGCAATTTCCAAAAAGTATTGTTTGGTATTATGTCATATTTATTTTACTTTCTACATTTATGGAAGTTGAATCAACTTCTTATTTGCATATGGTGTTCTCTAACTTATATGCCGCTTTTTCAATTCTTCTTGTATTTCAAGGATTTTCATTCATAGCCTTTTTGGCATATGAGAAAGGTTACACGAAAGCAGTGCTAATTATAACTTTCATCGTATGTATGTTTATCCCAATGCTGTTTCCTCTTGTGACAATCTTAGGTATAATTGATTTAGGGATTTCATTACGCTCTAAAATACAATCAAAATAAAAAAAGAGCGAGGAAACGCAATATTAGTTCATTTGGAACCTTTAAAGATTTTTTAAAAGCTTTAGAGATAGGGCGTTTAATTTGTTTAACTAACCGGCAATGATAAGTAGGTAAGTTGCTAGTTGTGTTAGTTTTACTTTATGGGAGTTGGATACATGCCTGAATTTTATAAGAAACAGCGGTTTTTATATCCTGTTTACGTATTGGCGTTTTTTGTGTTTGTGCTTATTACCATTCTCGGTTATTTTCACTGGATAATGGGGATGACCACTTTTTTTATTTTTTGTATCGTCCTTTTCTTGGTAATTCGATTTGAAATCAATTTTCAAAGGAATCTTGAAAAGTATACAACAGACATGATTACGAGAGTGAAGAAAGTGAGTAATGAGGCATTCAATCAAATGCCGATTGGTATTTTGTTATACAATAAGGATTATGGGATTGATTGGGCAAATCCTTATTTGTCTTCATGTTTAGGGCAACATGCATTAGCTGGATGGCATTTGTACGATGTATCAGAAACGTTACTCCTTTTTATTAAAGGGGAAACTTCTGATGATATAGTATCTTTAAATAACCGTAAGTTCCGTGTGTTTGTTAGGAAAGAAGAGAAATTAATTTATTTCTTTGATGTAACAGAACAAACAGAAATTGAAAAGATGTATGAGGATCAGCGGACTGTTTTAGCTGTCATTTATTTAGATAATTATGATGAAGTGACGCAAGGTTTAGATGATCAACTACGTACGAATATAACAAGTCTAGTAACGTCGCGCTTAAACGAATGGGCTATTAAATATGGTGCGTATTTAAAACGAGCTTCTTCTGAAAGATTTTTCGTTGTGTTAAATGAAAGTATTTTAGCGCAAATGGAGAAGGGGAAATTCAATATTTTAGATCAAGTGCGTGAAGAAACATCAAAGCGTAATATACCGCTCACATTAAGTGTCGGGGTTGGATCTGGTGATTTATCTTTAGCGGAACTTGGGGCAATGGCTCAGTCTGGTTTAGACCTTGCATTAGGTCGAGGTGGAGACCAAGTAGCGATTAAACAAGCGACGGGTAAGGTGAAATTTTATGGTGGCAAGACGAATCCAGTTGAAAAACGCACACGTGTACGCGCACGAGTTATTTCGCATGCATTAAAGGATTTAGTATTAGAAAGCAGTAATGTCATCATAATGGGGCATAGAGCGCCAGATATGGATGCGATTGGTGCTGCGATTGGTATTTTGAAGGTAGCGCAGTTAAATGAACGAAAAGGATATATTGTGCTAGACGAGAATGATTCGGATAAAGGAATTAAGCGATTAATGGATAAGGTGAAACAAAATGAGGAATTATGGTCTCAATTTATTTCACCAGAGCAGGCTATGGAGTTTGCAACAGATGATTCATTACTTGTTGTTGTTGATACGCATAAACCTTCAATGGTGATGGAAGAGAAACTACTACGCAAAATTGAGAATGTAGTTGTGATTGATCATCATCGCCGTGGGGAAGAATTTATTGAAGATCCGCTTCTTGTTTATATGGAACCGTATGCTTCTTCGACAGCAGAGCTTGTTACAGAGCTTCTTGAGTATCAACCGAAGAGTTTGAAAATGACAATGTTAGAAGCGACGGCACTATTGGCGGGTATTATAGTAGATACGAAAAGCTTTACGTTCCGGACAGGTGCTCGTACATTTGATGCAGCTTCTTATTTGCGTTCGCACGGAGCAGATACAGTTCTCGTGCAAGAATTGCTAAAAGAAGATATGGGGCAGTATTTACGGGTTGCAAAAACAATTCAAAATGCGTACATTTATAAAAATGGAATTGCGATTGCTAAAGTAGATGGGGATAAATACTATGATCAAGTACTCATTGCGCAATCAGCCGATACGCTGTTAACAATGACAGGGATAATAGCGTCCTTCGTTATTGCGAAACGTGGGGAGAATTTCATTGGAATTAGTGGACGTTCTTTAGGTGAAGTAAACGTGCAACTAATTATGGAAAACCTAGGTGGTGGCGGGCATTTAACGAATGCGGCCACGCAGATGAAAAATGTTACAGTAGATGAAGCTGAGGAGAAGCTTCGATTCGTTATTGATGATTATTTACAGGGAGGCACACAATCATGAAAGTAATTTTTCTAAAAGACGTAAAAGGTAAAGGGAAAAAAGGAGAAGTGAAAAACGTACCAGACGGTTACGCGAATAACTTCCTGCTAAAACAAGGATTAGCTGCAGAAGCGAATAATAGTAGTATGAAAACGTTAGAAGCGCAAAAACGTAAAGAAGAAAAAGATGCAGCAGCAGAACTTGAAAATGCGAAACAATTAAAAGAAACATTAGAGAAATTAACTGTAGAATTAAAAGCGAAATCTGGCGAAGGTGGACGTTTATTCGGTTCTATTACAAGCAAACAAATTGTAGATGCAATGCAAAAAGCTCACAATATTAAGCTTGATAAACGTAAATTTGAAATGGATGATGCGATTCGTGCATTGGGATACACAAACGTAATTGTGAAACTGCATCCACAAGTAACAGCAACAGTAAAAGTGCATGTTAGTGAACAATAAAAATAAGTTAGGTAAGGAGGATTGCGTATGAGTGACGTACTTGCTGATCGTACCCCTCCGCATAATATAGAGGCTGAGCAGGCAGTTTTAGGGGCTATATTTCTCGATCAAGATGCGTTAACCTCAGCTTCGGAACTACTGTTACCTGAATCTTTCTATCGAACAGCACATCAAAAGATTTTTGGAATTATGCTTAGTTTATCGGATAAAGGGGAACCGATTGATTTAGTTACCGCAACAGCGGCGCTGGCTGATCAAGGATTATTAGAAGAAGTTGGCGGTGTTTCCTATTTAGCCGAATTAGCTGAAGTTGTTCCGACAGCAGCGAACGTTGAATATTACGCGCGTATTATTGCTGAAAAAGCACTTTTACGACGTTTAATTCGAACAGCAACTCATATTGTGTCAGATGGATATGAAAGAGAAGATGATGTAGAAGGTCTCTTAAATGAGGCTGAAAAAAAGATATTAGAAGTATCGCATCAAACAAATGCAAAAGCGTTCCAAAATATTAAGGATGTTCTTGTAGATGCTTATGATAAAATTGAACTTTTGCATAATCAAAAAGGTGAAGTTACAGGGATACCGACTGGATTCACTGAATTAGATAAGATGACAGCAGGATTCCAGCGAAATGATTTAATTATCGTAGCAGCCCGTCCATCTGTAGGGAAAACGGCTTTCTCATTAAATATCGCGCAAAATGTAGCGACAAAAACAGATGAAAATGTAGCGATTTTTAGTTTAGAGATGGGTGCGGATCAGCTTGTTATGCGTATGCTTTGTGCGGAAGGGAATATTGATGCGCAAAGACTTCGTACGGGCTCATTAACTTCAGATGATTGGGCTAAGTTGACAATGGCAATGGGAAGTCTTTCGAATGCTGGTATATATATTGATGATACACCAGGGATTCGAGTGAGTGAGATTCGTGCGAAATGCCGTAGGTTAAAGCAAGAACAAGGTCTAGGGATGATTTTAATTGACTACTTGCAGCTTATTCAAGGTAGCGGGAAATCAGGGGAAAATCGTCAACAAGAAGTATCTGAAATTTCCCGTACGCTAAAAGGTATAGCACGTGAATTGCAAGTACCTGTTATTGCCTTATCTCAGCTATCTCGTGGTGTTGAATCTCGTCAAGATAAACGTCCAATGATGTCTGATATCCGTGAGTCGGGAAGTATTGAGCAGGATGCCGATATTGTGGCATTCTTGTATCGTGAGGATTACTATGATCGTGAAACAGAAAATAAAAACACGATTGAAATTATTATTGCAAAGCAACGTAATGGTCCAGTAGGTTCTGTAGAACTTGCATTCGTTAAGGAGTTTAACAAATTCGTAAACTTAGAACGTCGTTTTGACGACGGACATGCACCACCGGCGTAAAGAAAGTATAAAAAAGGAGCACATTTCTTATAATAAGATGTGTTTCTTTTTTTATGTATAAAAGATAGGGCTTTCATTAGGAGAATATAGAATTCTTACGAACGAAAATGATAAAAGTTAAAAAAATGTTCGTTTTTAAATTGACTTCTCTTTTCATTTTGGTACAATTATATTGTTGAAAAAGTTCGTTTGAAAATTGCGGAGGTGCTTTAATAATGTCTTCAGTAGTAGTTGTAGGAACACAGTGGGGCGATGAAGGAAAAGGTAAAATTACTGATTTTCTTTCTGAGCATGCGGAAGTAGTTGCAAGATATCAAGGTGGAAATAACGCAGGACATACAATTGTTTTTGGTGGCGTTAAATATAAATTACACTTAATCCCATCTGGTATTTTCTATAAAGAAAAAATTTGTGTAATCGGAAACGGTATGGTAGTAGATCCAAAAGCATTACTTGTAGAATTAAAATACTTACACGATCGTGGTGTAAGCACTGATAATTTACGTATTAGTAATCGTGCACACGTTATCTTACCTTATCATCTAAAACAAGATGAATTAGAAGAAGAGCGTAAAGGTGATAACAAAATCGGTACAACGAAAAAAGGTATCGGTCCTGCATATATGGATAAAGCTGCTCGTGTTGGAATTCGCATGGCTGATCTTTTAGATCGTGAAGCATTTAAAGAAAAGCTTGAGCGCAATTTAGCAGAAAAAAATCGTTTATTCGAAAAAATGTATGATACAGAAGGTTTTAATGTAGAAGAAATCTTTGAAGAGTACTTTGAATATGGTCAACAAATCGCACAACACGTATGCGATACATCTGTTGTATTAAACGATGCATTAGATGAAGGCCGTCGTGTGTTATTTGAAGGGGCACAAGGGGTTATGCTTGATATCGATCAAGGTACGTACCCATTCGTTACATCTTCTAACCCAGTTGCTGGTGGTGTAACAATTGGTTCTGGTGTTGGTCCTTCTAAAATTAATCGTGTAGTAGGAGTATGTAAAGCTTATACAAGCCGTGTTGGTGATGGTCCATTCCCTACAGAGCTTAATGATGAAATCGGTCATCAAATTCGTGAAGTTGGTCGTGAATACGGTACAACAACTGGTCGCCCACGCCGCGTAGGTTGGTTCGATAGCGTTGTTGTAAGACACGCACGCCGCGTTAGTGGTTTAACAGATTTATCTTTAAACTCTATTGATGTACTAACAGGCATTCCAACTGTGAAAATCTGTATCGCTTATAAATATAATGGAGAAATTCTGGATGAAGTTCCAGCAAACTTAAATATTTTAGCGAAATGTGAGCCTGTATATGAAGAGCTACCAGGCTGGACAGAAGATATTACTGGTGTGAAATCATTAGATGAGCTTCCTGAAAATGCAAGACATTACGTAGAGCGTGTGTCTCAATTAACAGGTATCCAATTATCTATGTTCTCTGTTGGTCCAGACCGTAATCAAACAAATATCGTTCGTAACGTATACGGTGCTTAATTAAGATAAAATTAGTTTATTTAAGAAAAAACCCATGCTTATATGGGTTTTTTCTTATCTTTTAAAAAAATATAAAAAATGTATTGCAAAAGTTAAAGTTGTTATGTTATGATAACTCTTGTCGTCACGAAAATATGACGTTGGTGAGTATGAGCCATTAGCTCAGTTGGTAGAGCATCTGACTTTTAATCAGAGGGTCGAAGGTTCGAATCCTTCATGGCTCACCATTTTATTTTTCGTGGCCCGTTGGTCAAGTGGTTAAGACACCGCCCTTTCACGGCGGTAACACGGGTTCGAATCCCGTACGGGTCATGTCTTTTTTTTATTTTTGGTCCCGTGGTGTAGTGGTTAACATGCCTGCCTGTCACGCAGGAGATCGCCGGTTCGACCCCGGTCGGGACCGCCACTTTTGTTTATACCACCATTAGTGGTTTTATATATATGTTTTGGCTCGGTAGCTCAGTCGGTAGAGCAGAGGACTGAAAATCCTCGTGTCGGCGGTTCGATTCCGTCCCGAGCCACTCTCAGGATATTAAGTGGGCCCACTTAATATCCTTTTTATTTTGTGTAGTTTTACAAATGTGGGTAGTTATTTTACAATAGAATAAGGAGCCTCTAGCAGTTGAAGCTAGAGGTTTTTCTGTAGATCGTATAGGATTCCGTGTAAAAGTGGATTATACATGAATCTATGAGAATAGAGGAGAAAATACTTAAATAAAGATTGCTGTCATATAGGGATATACTATAGAAACATCAATATATTTAAGAATCATTGACCATATTTTTATGAGGAGGAAATAGACGATGATGGGAAAGAAAATTTTAGTAGTTGATGACGAAAAACCGATTGCAGATATTTTAAAATTTAATCTAGAAAAAGAAGGTTTTGAAATTGTAATGGCACACGATGGTGATGAAGCTATCGAAAAAGCAAATGAAGAACAGCCAGACATGGTTTTATTAGATATTATGCTACCTGGAAAAGATGGACTTGAGGTTTGCCGTGAAATACGTAAAAGCTCAGAAATGCCAATCATTATGCTTACGGCAAAAGATTCAGAAATTGATAAAGTATTAGGGCTTGAGCTTGGGGCAGATGATTATGTAACAAAGCCATTTAGTACAAGAGAATTACTGGCTCGTGTGAAAGCTAATTTACGTCGCCATCAACAAGGTGGTGCAGCAGAAAAAGAAGAGAATACTGAAATGGTTATTGGGCCAATTGTTATTAATCCAAATGCATATAGTGTGACGAAGCGAGAAGAAAGTATTGAACTCACACATCGTGAATTTGAATTGTTACATTATTTAGCGAAGCATTTAGGACAAGTTATGACACGAGAGCATTTATTACAGACAGTTTGGGGTTACGATTATTTTGGAGATGTGCGTACAGTCGATGTAACAGTACGTCGTTTGCGTGAAAAAATTGAAGATAATCCAAGTCATCCTACTTTAATTGTAACAAGACGTGGGGTAGGATATTACTTGCGTGACCCAGAGCAGGAATAGTATATGAAGAAAGTTGGTTTTTTTCAATCCATTCATTTAAAATTTGTGCTCATATATATGCTTTTAATATTAATTGCAATGCAAGTTATTGGTGTATATTTTGTACGCGAGCTGGAGAAAAGCCTTATACAAAGTTTCAAGGATTCTTTAACGCAGCAAACAAATTTACTTTCTTATAATTTGAAGCAAGAGTTTGCAAAAGAGCGTGACAAAACAGAATCAGTGGACGATGCTATTAAAAATTCAATTCAAAAATTTGCATTAGATCGTAAAAAAGATATTCAAGAAGTAAGTGTTATTGATTCGAATAGAAAGCTAGTAGCAATTTCAGATGATGCCCCTTCAAAACAGAGTAAGGTAGGTAGGACATCGGCAGATATAGCTGTACAAAGGGTAATGGTGCAAAAAAAGCCGGAATCTAAAATTGAAAAAGATGGAAATACAGGTCATCGTGTTCAAGTTATGATTACTCCTATTGAAGACGATAAGGGAAAATTACTTGGTGTCATTCGTATTGTTGCATCTATGGAAGATGTTTATAAACAAATGAAGGATATAAACCAAATTTTTGCGACTGGTACAGTAATTGCCTTATTAGTTACGGCAGTTCTTGGAATTTTATTAGCACAAACAATTACAAGACCAATATCTGATATGCGAAGACAAGCAATTGAGATGGCCAAAGGAAATTATTCTCGAAAAGTAAAGGTTCATAGTCATGATGAAATTGGACAATTAGCATTATCCTTTAATAATTTATCAAAAAAATTACAACAAGCACGTTCTTCTACGGAGAGTGAGAGACGTAAATTATCTTCAGTTTTATCACATATGACGGATGGTGTAATTGCTACAGATCGAAAAGGGGATATTATTTTATTAAACGATCCTGCTGAAAAGATGTTAAATGTTTCTCGTGAAACAGCGCTTGATCAATCTGTCTTAGAAGTATTAGGAATACAAGAAGAATTTACACTCGATCATTTATATGAAGAACCAGATTCAGTTTTATTAGATTTTAGTACAAGAAATGAACCATATATTTTGCGTGCGAGTTTCTCGGTTATTCAAAAGGAAACTGGAAAAGCAAATGGTTTAATTGCCGTACTATATGATGTAACGGAACAAGAGCGTATAGACCGTGAACGTCGTGAGTTTGTGGCGAATGTATCTCATGAATTACGAACACCATTAACAACGATGCGCAGTTATTTAGAAGCACTTACTGATGGTGCATGGCAAGATCCAAATATTGCACCACAATTTTTAACAGTTACACAAGAAGAGACAGAAAGAATGATCAGACTTGTAAATGCATTGTTACAATTATCTAAATTAGATAGTACAGAACATCGTTTAATGAAAGAGTGGGTAGACTTTACTGATTTCTTTAACAATATTATCGATCGTTTTGAAATGTCTAAGGAACAAAATGTAAGCTTTAAACGTTCTTTCTCTAAAAAACCTCGATTTATTGACATGGATGCAGATAAAATTACACAAGTTTTATATAACATTATTTCTAATGCATTAAAGTATTCTCCAGAAGGTGGAGCGGTAACGTATCGTTTGCGCGATCGTGGGGAACTGTTAGAAATTAGTGTGAGCGACCAAGGAATGGGAATTCCGAAAGAAAATGTAGAGAAGATTTTTGAACGTTTTTATCGTGTCGATAAGGCTCGTTCAAGACAAATGGGTGGAACAGGTCTTGGTTTAGCTATCGCGAAAGAGATGATTGAAGCACATGGTGGATCAATCTGGGCGAAGAGTGAGGAAGGAAAAGGAACGACTATCTATTTCACACTGCCAATGGCGAAAGAAGAAGAGGACGATTGGGAATGAATATGGAAAACTTTAAAACCATTGTTCTAATTAATTTAGTTGTCATTAGTCTATTTCTTACTTTCAATTTATGGACATATGTTCCCGATTCTACTTCTATGCAAAATACAAAATTTGTTCAAGGTAACGAAGGTGCAACGCCGATAAAGATTTCAGATGTAGTTCTGCCGTCTTCTGTAATTGTTCATAAAGATAAAAATCATTTTGTAAGTGAAACAAAGACGAATATAGATTTAATTTATAATATTCTCGAAGGCGGAGAGTTACATGATTTTAAGGAAATAACAAGCACAATTGCTAAAGGGGATTTTCTCTCTTATGTGCATGGGGAAGGAAAAATTGAAATTGTTTTTCCTACAAATATCCCATTGGATTCAATTAAAAGTATGTTAAATATTAAAGATAAAAATATGGATAAGGATAGAAGTTTTAATCGTATTATTCTTGATCCTTCTCGAAGCCGAGATCAAGAAATTAAAGTTAACTTCGTTTCTTATGACAATACACGTAGAGTGTATCAAATGACATTGAATGGTGTGAATTTAAAAGAAGTTATAAATGCGCAAAACCAATTTGTTGCATTGGCAAGACCGTATTTTGAATACACAATTAATGATACGAAAAAAATCTTTTTACCGGATGGGCCGACAGAATTAAGTGATATATATTATGTTACTTCTAATTTAGGGATCGATACGTTCAAAAATGCATTATTTAGTGATCCGCGTTATTTAAATCCTATTTCTGATAAATCAAAAGAAATATTCACAGATGGTATACGTTCTATGGAAGTTGATAAGTGGAATACAATGTTAAAATATAAAAACTCCTCTGTATATAGTGATAGATTCATGGATAATTCTATGCTTTTACAAAAGAGTTTTGAATTTGTAAGTGGACATAGTGGTTTCATGGATTTATATCGATTTGATTATATAGGGAAAGGAAAATCATCATTCCGTTTATACGAAGGTGGACTTCCTGTATTTAATAAAGAAGGACTGGCCGAATTAAAACAAGTATGGGGAGCGGAAGAAGTTATTCAATATGAAAGACCTTTATTTGAGTTAATAAGTCGTCAGTTTTTAGATACGAAGAGGACATTACCGACAGGTCACAAGGTTATACAATCATTAGAAAATAATCCGACAATTGATAAAAAATTGATTCAGGATATTGGCATTGGTTATAAGTTAGAGCCAGGTAATGGGCCTGATGGAAAAGTTGCAGCTGTTACTTTACAACCAATTTGGTATGTAAAGTATGGAGAAAATCAACAAATATTTGAGTGGAGTGAGGAGATGGAGGGGGAGCTAAATGGATTGGGATCGAATTAAAACAATATTTATTGTGACCTTTTTTGTTTTAGATCTCTTTCTCGTTTTCCAGTTCATTCAAAAACAAGATAGTGATCAGTTAGAGCTGATGACGGAAACAAAAGTGGACCAACAATTAAAAGATGAAAAAATTACTATTGGTAATTTTCCGAAGGAACCGAGGAAAGAATCCTTCATTATGGCAAAAAATAAAAGTTTTAAAGATGAGGATATTCAGTCTTTAAAAAGTCAAACAGCGCATTTACAAAACGAATACAAGATTGAAAGTAAATTAAAAGAGCCTTTTTTAAATACAAAAGCATTGTCTAAAGATAAGTATAATGAGTTTTTGAAAAACTATGTGCTGGATGGAACGAAATACGAATTTGGTGCGGTGAAAAACTCGAAAATTTATTTCTTTCAAAAATATAAAGATAATCCTATTTTTTATAACGATCAAGCGATGATTGTTGTAAATTTAAATGAAAAGAATGAACTGATTTCATATACACAAACGATGTTAACGGATTTGAAAGAAATGGGAGAGAGTGAAAAAACGAAAGAGCAAGAAACGATTACAGCGCAAACAGCTTTAGAGAATTTATACTTAAAAAATCAAATCAAACCAAATACGCATATTAAAGAGGCGCAGATTGGATATGCAACCCTTGCTGCTACAGCTTCTGATATGCAAGTTCTTGCCCCAACATGGAATTTAAAAACGGATCAGAAAGTAGATCATTTTGTAAATGCAATTGAAGGACAAGTTATGAAATTAGGGGAAACTGAGGAAAATGAAGAGAAAAATGGAGTGAGAAGGAATGAGTTTGCATTTTAGTGTACTTGCGAGTGGAAGTACAGGAAATGCGCTATATGTAGGGACCGAGAATCAAAAGTTGCTCGTTGATGCAGGTTTAAGTGGTAAAGCGACAGAAGCTTTATTTAAGCAAGCGGAGTTAAATATCCAAGATATCTCAGGTATCCTCGTAACGCATGAGCATAGTGATCATATTAAAGGGTTAGGTGTGTTAGCACGTAAATATGAGTTACCTGTATATGCAAATGAGAAAACATGGGGGGCTATGGAGCATTTAATTGGCAATATCCCAACTGACCAAAAGTTTATTTTCTCAGTCGGTGATGTGAAGACATTTGGAGATATTGAAGTCGAATCATTTGGTGTTTCTCATGATGCAGCAGAGCCGATGTTTTATGCTTTTCATCATAACGATAGAAAACTAGCTCTTATTACGGATACGGGCTATGTGAGTGACCGTATGAAGGGTGTTATTAAGGGTGCTAATGCTTTTGTGTTTGAAAGCAATCATGATGTTGAAATGCTTCGTATGGGCCGATATCCTTGGAGTATTAAAAGACGTATTTTAAGCGACGTAGGTCACGTTTGTAACGAGGATGCAGCACTAGCGATGGCGGATGTTATTACAGACGAGACGAAACATATCTATTTAGCGCATTTAAGTTTAGATAATAATATGAAGGAACTAGCACGTATGTCTGTATCACAGGTGCTAGAAGAGAAAGGTTTTGAAGTTGGAGAGTCATTTGAAGTACATGATACAGATCCGAAAAATCCAACGCAAATTCAATACGTATAATTCTTCGTTTTAGTAAACAATAAAGGGGAATATAGTTGTTTTCAGGAAGATAGGTGAACAAATATGTCCTTTATTGATGAAAAAAAATATCGTATAAAGCGAGCAGGAAAAAAGAAGCACAAAGGTATCGTTATTTCTAGCATAGCAGGAACAATTGTAGGGGCTTCGTTGTTTGCATTTGGAGCCCCTTTATTTTCTGATCGTGAGGGTAATTTACAGCAAGCTGAAGCAAGCGAAGGGAATATGGTTCAAGCGCAGACAGGAACTGTTCCTGTGAATCAGGTTAATTTTGTAAATGCTGTTGATCGTGCATCGGAAGCGGTCGTTGGTGTAATTAATATTCAACGAGATAATTTTTCAGAGGCAGATTCAGAAGCTGGTACAGGATCAGGTGTAATTTATAAAAAAACAGATGGTCATGCTTATATTGTAACGAATCATCATGTCGTTGCAGGAGCAAATCGTATTGAAGTTAGTTTGAGTGATGGAAAGAAAGTTTCTGGTAAAGTATTAGGAAGCGATGTAGTCACAGACTTAGCGGTACTACAAATAGATGCAAAGCCTGTAAAAAAAGTAATTGAGATAGGTGATTCTAATACAGTTCGTCGCGGAGAACCGGTTATTGCAATTGGGAACCCGCTTGGATTACAATTTTCAGGTACAGTAACACAAGGTATTATTTCGGCAAATGAGCGAATTGTTCCTGTCGATTTAGATCAAGATGGACACTATGATTGGCAAGTAGAAGTATTACAGACCGATGCAGCTATTAATCCAGGTAATAGTGGTGGTGCGCTTGTAAATGCAGCAGGACAATTAATTGGAATTAACTCAATGAAAATTGCTGCAAAAGAAGTAGAGGGAATTGGACTGGCTATTCCAATCACAAGAGCGGTTCCTATTATGAACGAGCTTGAAAAGCATGGAAAGGTAAGAAGGCCTTATGTTGGGATTGAACTTAGATCATTAAATGAAATCCCAAATTATTATTGGTCGAAAACATTGCATTTACCGAGTAATGTAACAGATGGGGTTTGTATTTTAGATGTGAAAAGTCCATCCCCAGGTGCAGATGCAGGGCTAAGAGAACATGATGTAATTGTGGCGGTAGACGGAAAACCGGTGCATGATATTATTGGATTCCGAACGGCCTTATATAATAAGAAAATTGATGATAAAATGATACTTACATTTTATCGTGGTACAAAAAGAGCAACAACAACGGTTAAATTAGGCATTCAAAAGTATTAAAAACAGGAGGGCCGCCCTCCTGTTTTCTATTGTAGAAAAGTGAGGTGAAAAATATGAATTTACCTTGTTGCTTAGAACATGTCGAGTTAGCACTAGATATTATTGTGGATGAGTGTGAAGTTGCGCCGGTTATCAACAATGTGGATAACTCAGAAAAAGAGAAAAAAACATGTGAATTTTGTCAAAATGAGGCGACATATGTTGTATCGAACACAGATTCCCACACAATATGTGGGTGATGTTTGTGGATATGTGGATAAGTTTTGTGGATAACGTGTTTGTAAGGTGGGGAATACGTGTGAATATCTCGATTATTTCAATCGGAAAATTAAAAGAAAAATACTTAAAACAAGGTATTGCAGAATACTTAAAACGATTATCAGCTTATGCAAAAGTGGAAGTTATTGAATTGCCAGATGAAAAAGCACCAGAAAACTTAAGCGAAGCGGAAATGTTAATTGTAAAAGAAAAAGAAGGTATACGTATACTGGATAAAATTTCAGATGATACGCATGTTATTGCACTAGCTATTGAAGGAAAACAAAAATCATCAGAAGAATTTGCAGCAAGCCTTGATCGTCTTGCAACATACGGAAAGAGTAAAGTAGCATTTGTAATTGGTGGATCGCTTGGACTTAGTTCAGAAGTGATGAAGCGTTCAAACGAATCTCTTTCTTTTTCTAAGATGACATTGCCACATCAATTAATGCGTTTAGTGTTACTCGAGCAAGTGTATAGGGCGTTTCGTATTAATCGTGGAGAACCGTATCATAAGTAATATTGCGTAATGTCTGCATAGAACGGATAGGAAAAGACCATTGGATGAAGATTACCAATGGTCTTTTAAAAGTTAAGAGGTCGTAATAAATAGAGGATTACTGCCGTTATTTCCTTAAATAAGTATGTTTCCATTTCTAAAAAAGTATGCTGTAATATGAAGAGAAAAAAATTATACGCGGTCAGAGAAGTGAGGAATTAAAGGTGAAAAAGTTTAAGAAGTTTTACTTGGAGATTACAAGTGTATGTAATCTTGCGTGCAGCTTTTGTCCGCCGACGGAAAGGCAGAAGCAATTCATTTCTGTGGAGGATTTTTCTAAAAGATTAGACCAAATTAAACCTCACACAGACTACATTTATCTGCACGTAAAGGGTGAACCATTGCTTCATCCGAAAATAGATCAATTATTAGATTTAAGTCATGAAAAAGGGTTTAAAGTTAATATTACAACGAACGGAACTTTAATTAATAAAAGGAAGCATAGATTATTAAATAGGCCTGCATTAAGACAGATGAATTTTTCACTGCATAGTTTTGATGGTCATCCAGGATCAGAAGATAAAGCGGGATATGTACGAAGTATACTTTCCTTTATTAGAGAGGCGACAAGTCAATCTGATTTAATTGTTTCACTAAGGTTGTGGAATTTGACACAAGATAATAAGACAAACCTCGAAATACAGCGAAATAGAGAGTTGCTAGAAATTATCGAGAAAGAATTTGATTTACCTTATAAAATTGAGGAGAAAATCACGCCAGGAAAAGGCATAAAAATTGCGGAACGTGTCTTTATTAATCAAGATTATGAATTCCAATGGCCAGCGTTACATGAAGAAGAGGATGATGGAAAAGGTTTCTGTCATGGTCTGCGCAATCAAGCGGGTATTTTGGCGAACGGAACTGTTATTCCTTGTTGTTTAGATGGTGAGGGAATCATTAACCTTGGAAATATTAATAATGATTCATTCTCTAATATTATTGAAGGCGAAAGAGCGAAAAATATTGTAGATGGATTTTCACAAAGAGTTGCAGTAGAAGAACTGTGTAGGAAATGTGGATATCGTAAAAGGTTTGGGAAGTAAATAATAAAAATAAGCCCTCATAAGAATGATAGAGGGCTTATTTTTATTATATTACTGATAAGAATGCTCTAATTCATCAATTAATGAGCCGACGTAAGAAACGGCTTTACGAATTGTATCTGGCTGTGACATATCCACCCCAGCGTGTTTCATTAATTCGAGTGGTTTCATTGTGCCACCTGCACGTAATACATCTAGCCAGCGATCAATTGCAGGTTGGCCTTCTTCTTTAATCATTTGGGCTACAGCAGTAGATGCAGTTAGGCCAGCAGAATATGTGTAAGAATATAAGCCCATATAATAATGAGGTTGGCGCATCCATGTTAAGCCTGCACCTTCATCAATTTCAACTGTATCTCCCCAGAAACTAGAAAGAACGTCAGTTTTTAGCTCTGTTAAAGTTGTAGCAGTAAGAGCTTTTTCATCTTCAGCTAAAGCGTATACTCTGCGTTGATATTCTCCTTCAAGTAAGTGGGTAACAAAGTTATGATAATACGTTCCGAGCAATTGTAAAATAACCCATCGGCGCATTCTCTTATCTTCATTCGTTGCAAGTAAATGCTGAGCTAATAATAATTCATTCATCGTGGATGGTGCTTCGATGAAATACATAGAGGGACGGACATTTATAATACGCTGATTTTTATTTGCTAAATAAAAATGACCTGCATGTCCAAATTCATGTGCTAGTGTGAAGCATCCGCGCATTGTGTTTTGCCATGTAATTAAGATATAAGGGTGAGCATTGTATGGACTAGAGCAGAATGCCCCTGTTGATTTTCCAACGTTGTCTGCAAGATCTACCCATCTTTCCTTAAAACCTTTTTCTATAATGGAGCTATATTCAGGACCTAACACTTTTAAAGATTCTTGAATTAATTTACCAGCTTCTTCGTAAGTTATTGCCGGGTTGAATTCAGGATCTAACGGTGCATGCAAGTCGCAGAAAAGCATTTGATCAAGTCCTAATACTTTCTTTTTAAGTTCCGCAAAACGACGCATATGAGGAGCTAATTCTTTATAAATAATGTCTAACTGATTGTTATACATTTCAAGCGTTACATGTTGAGGGTCTAAAAGCATATGAGTGACAGATTCATACTTACGTAAACGCGAGAGAGCTACTTGTTTTGTAACTTCTGTGGAGTATGTGGCAGCAACTGTATGTTTGTATCGTTTTAATGTCGAAACGAAAGAAGAATATGCTTTTCGGCGAATGTCTGCATTAGGAGAAAATTCATATCGACTTTCGAATAACGAAAAGGATACGGGTAATTCGTTTCCCTGTTCGTCTTGTATAGGAGAGAAGTCCATATCTGCTAGTTTAGTCATTCCGTAAATTTTATAAGGAGCGCCGTGCACTTCTCCAAGTGCTGCGAGAGCTTCTTCTGTTTCAGGTGAAAGCTTATGTTTTCTTATTTCAAGAATTTCTGTTAGTGATTTACGAAAAGGTTCGAGGTCTGCTTCTTCAAGTAGGTATTTTTCAATTAGTCCCTCTTCTAATGTGAGAATTTCATTTGGAATAAACGATGATGCTGTATGCACTTTCGTTCCCAAGGAAGACATTTTTGATGAATCTGCTTGAATAACAGGATTTGTTCGATCCGTAGATTCTTTTAAATTTGCATACGTCCAAAGTGTAGTCAATTGCATGAGAAGCTGCTCTTGTAAAAGTAGGCAATTTAATAAAATATTTGGGCCAGTATGTAATTTCCCTTTAAATGCATCAAGTTTTTTTACATCTTCTTCTAGTATTTTTAATCCATCTTCCCAATCTTGATCGGATTTGTATAAATCAGAAAGATCCCATGTTAATTCAGTAGGGACTTCCGAACGAGTAAGACGTTTCGCAATTACATTTTCCATTTTTAATATCCCCCTTATTTTAATGATCTAATAATATACTACTAGAAAATTCAGTTAATTGGAATTTTTTATCTATTTCTTGGGTAGGAAAATAGGGTGTTTTAGAGAATTTGTTGGACGACGTAAGTAATATTTTCATGTAAGGAGAATTTTATATGATAAGGGAATGTAGGATGGAAGATTTAGAGCAGATCATGAAGCTGAGTAAAAGAGGGATAAGAGAAAAAAGAACATATATATAATAAAAAGAAGGGCAAGAATAAATTATTTGCCCTTCTAAAAATAGAAATTGCGAATTAATATACTTTGTCGCCGTTGAAAATAGAGTTTTTCACAACAACATAATCTACAGTACGAATGGAATCTAACTTCGTTCCGCCAGCATAAGAGATAGAAGATTGAAGGTCTTGTTCCATTTCGATTAATGTATCTTCTAAGGAACCTTTGTGTTCAACAAACATTTTTTTACCCTCAACGTTTTTCTTCTCGCCTTTTTGGAATTCAGAAGCTGAACCGAAGTATTCTTTATAAAGCTTGCCATCTTTTTCGATTGTTTCCCCTGGAGATTCCTCATGACCAGCGAATAGTGAGCCGATCATAACCATAGTCGCCCCGAATCGAATAGATTTAGCTACATCACCATGTGTACGAATACCGCCATCAGCAATAATTGGTTTACTTGCAGCTTTTGCGCACCAGCGAAGAGCAGCTAACTGCCATCCACCAGTTCCGAAACCAGTTTTAATTTTAGTAATACAAACTTTACCAGGCCCAATACCTACTTTCGTTGCATCAGCACCAGCATTTTCTAATTCTCTTACTGCTTCTGGAGTTCCAACGTTTCCAGCGATAACGAAGCTTTCTGGTAAATATTTTTTAATGTGTTGAATCATTTTAATTACGGCATTTGAATGTCCGTGTGCGATATCGATTGTAATGTATTCAGGTGAAAGTTGTTCCTCAGCTAATTGCTGCACGAATTCATACTCATCTTCTTTAACACCAACACTGATTGAGGCAATTAATCCACGTGAGTGCATATCTTTAATGAAAGAGATACGCTTTTCCGGTTGAAAACGATGCATGATATAAAAGTAATTGTTTTCAGCTAGGTAAGTTGCAATTCTTTCATCTATAATCGTTTGCATATTTGCAGGTACGACAGGTAATTTAAATTTATGCTTTCCTAAAGTGACAGTTGTATCACATTCAGAACGGCTATTTACAATGCATTTTGCAGGAATTAATTGAATATCTTCATAGTCAAACACGTTTTCCATCATTTACACCCCTAAAATACGAATATTTTATTTTTGAAAACTAAAAACGTTCGTCCATAGGATAATTTACATTATTTTTATCAATAAGTCAAAAGTTTTGGTGTTTATATTTAGAAATTAGGCTTATCTGCTTCTATTTTGGATTAATTAGTAGGCTTGTATAACAAAAATATGTTTTGACTTATTATAATTTGATGTAAAATTATGTATGATCAAAATAGTTAAATATAATTAATAGGGGAGATTTGTGTGAAGCGTTTAGTTTATATGGATTGGTTGCGTGTATTAGCGACAATTGCGGTTGTTACAATTCACGTTGCTGCTGGTTATGTTTCCGTGTTAGATTCAAACAACTTGTCTCGTTGGATGTCAGGTAATCTTTTTGAATCACTTTCACGTGCTAGCGTTCCAATTTTTGTGATGATTAGTGGGGCTTTATTATTAAAGGGGACTAAAGATATTTCTATTTTGGAATTTTTACAGAAACGTGCAAGTAAGGTAATTATACCTTTTGTAGGTTGGAGTACTTTGTTTTACTTATATGGGGCTTATATAGGATATTTTCCGGCTTCTTTAAAGCAGGGGATAAAGTACTTTTTAACAGATAGTATCGGGGGACATCTATGGTTCCTATACATGATTGTAGGAATCTATTTAATTACGCCTCTACTGAAAATTTTTGTAAAGAATGCCGGAAAGAGAGAGGTAGAATACTTTTTAATTTTATGGCTATATGCATCTGTTATATTAAAATTAATAAAATATTATTATCCGATCAACTTTAATATTGAATTATTCTATGTTACAAATTATGTAGGATATTTTCTACTTGGTTATTATTTATCGAATTATGATATTACAAAAAAATGGAGAAACATTTCTTATATTGGAGGATTTGTAGGATTTATTGGTACATTCTTTATTACATATCATTATACGGTAAAAGCAGATGGACAGTTGGATCAGTTTTGGTATGAGTATTTTGCACCAGGTGTTTTACTTATGGCAATTGGGTTATTTGTATTTTTTAGATATACTTTTCAAAACTCAGAAAGAAAACTACCGTTTCTATTACGCGGTATAAATCAAGCAAGCCTTGGAATTTATATTCTTCATTTCTTCTTATTAAATAACTTTTTGTACAAAGTTTTTCCTAAGGTAAATGCACATGTACATGCAATATTAGCAATACCTATCAATGTAATTATTGCAATCGTCCTTAGTATGGTAATAACTTTAGTACTGCAAAGAATACCAGTTGTAAAAAGGTTAGTTCCGTAAAGATATTTCTTCTATAAAAATAAATGTATAAGAATATTTTTTAATACTGTATAGGTGAGGCAGACTTAATAATAAGTCTGCTTTTTATTGTTTTATTTCAAAAAAAAGAATATAAAGAGTTATACTTAGGGTAAGATGGTACTTTAGCGAACTACGAATAGCGGTTTAATATGTTCTCTCAGTATAATTTAACGTAGGCTATAAAAAATATAAGTATTAAATACATAATAAAATGAGGTTAGTACATGAGTAAAAAAAGTTTTGCCGATTACACATTAAGTAAGGAAATTGTAAGAGCACTTACTAGTTTAGGATATGAGCAACCGACAGAGGTACAAGGAAACGTTATTCCAGTTGCATTAGAAAAGAAAGATCTTGTTGTGAAATCACAGACAGGAAGTGGAAAAACAGCTTCTTTTGGTATACCACTTTGCGAAGTGGTTGAGTGGGAAGAGAATAAGCCACAGGCGTTAGTTTTGACACCAACTAGGGAACTGGCTGTGCAAGTAAAAGAAGATATTACGAATATTGGTCGATTTAAGAGAATTAAGGCCGCGGCGGTTTATGGAAAGTCACCATTTGCTCGTCAAAAATTAGAGTTAAAGCAAAAAACACATATTGTAGTTGGTACCCCTGGACGTGTATTAGATCATATTGAAAAAGGTACTTTGTCTTTAGAGCGTTTGAAGTATTTAGTAATTGATGAGGCAGATGAAATGCTAAATATGGGTTTTATCGATCAAGTAGAAGCGATCATTGACGAATTACCTACGAACAGAATCACGATGCTATTTTCAGCAACATTGCCAGAAGATGTTGAGAGATTGTCTCATACATATATGAAAGAGCCAATTTATATCGAAATTAAGGCATCTGGGATTACGACGGATAAAATTGAACATATTCTTTTTGAAATAAGGGAAGAAGAGAAGCTTTCCCTTATTAAAGATGTAACAATCGTTGAAAATCCAGATAGCTGTATTATTTTTTGCCGTACACAAGAGAATGTAGATCACGTCTTTAGACAGTTAAAACGTGCTAACTACCCTTGTGATAAAATACATGGCGGAATGGTACAAGAAGATCGTTTTGCAGTTATGGATGACTTTAGAAAAGGGAAATTTCGTTACTTAGTAGCGACAGATGTAGCTGCACGAGGAATTGACATCGAAAATATTACACATGTCATCAATTATGATATTCCGTTAGAAAAAGAAAGTTATGTACATCGAATAGGAAGAACAGGACGTGCTGGTAATAGCGGAAAAGCTATTACATTTGTAACACCTTATGAAGATAGATTTTTGGAAGAGATTGAAGAATATATTGGCTTTGAAATTTTAAAGGTTGATGCACCTTCAAAAGAAGTGGTTACAAAACATAAAGCAATATTTGAAGAAAAAATACATGCTAAGCCGATGATAAAGAAAGATAAAAATGCGGGCTTAAATAAAGGAATTATGAAGCTGTATTTTAATGGTGGTAAGAAAAAGAAAATTCGAGCAGTAGATTTCGTTGGTACAATTGCTAAAATTTCAGGTGTTACAGCTGAAGATATAGGAATTATTACGATACAAGATAATGTTTCTTATGTGGAAATACTAAATGGAAAAGGGCCACTTGTTTTAAAAGTAATGAAAAATACAACGATAAAAGGTAAACAATTAAAGGTTCATGAAGCGATTAAGTAAAAAAAACGATCCACTCTAACGGGTGGATCGTTTTTATTTTAAAACAACAAAATTACAACAGATAGAAAAAGCATAACAAATGCATTAATCGTCATAGTTGTTTTATGTTTAGCTCGAAAGAAGTGAGCGTGTAACGCCCCAAGCATAAGAATAATGATAAGAATAGCTGAATATTTTAAGAAAATTGGATACCAAAATCTGATAATTACCCCAATTGCTGAAGTTAGTTCTAATAAAGCGATGACATTCATGAAGCATTTCGGATAAAATTAAAAAGGGATAAATAGGAAAATGAAGAATCTTGTAGAAATAAGTCTGAATTTTGAAATGTGAATTTTGGATGGAGGAGAAAAAGATGATTCAATTTCCTACGGCAGACGCTGAACAGTTTTTTAGATCGTACAGTATTGGCAAGTTTACGGTAAGTGAAGATGAAGAACGATTGCTCTTTAGTACAAATTTGAATGGTAAATCTAATTTATGGGCGATGGATGTACCAAATCTATATCCGTATCCGTTAACGTACTGTAATCAAACAAGTAATTTTATTAAGATAGATCCTTTAAATCGATTTATTTTAGCTGGATTTGATAAAGATGGTGATGAAAATTATCATATTTATGCATTGAAACCAGAGGGTGGAGAATTACTTGAACTAATTCCAGCAGGAGAGAAAGATAAGGATTATTATGTGCATTTAACAGAGGATGGGGAACGACTATATTATGTTACAAGTAAAGATAATTCTAAATTCTTTAATTCCCGTTGTTATAATTTACGTACGAAAGAAGATAAACTTATTTTCACTGGGATAGAAACACCGACTTCATTAATGCAAGTCAGCCCAAATGAATCAAGTTTTGTTATTTTAAAGTCATATGGAAATACATATGATGTAGGATATGTGAAAAAGGATGAGGAACTCATCTGTATTACACCTTCTAGTGAAAAGGAGCATACTGTAACGTCTATACACTATATAAATGAAGATACATTAATTTTTATTACGAATTATGAAGAAGAGTTCGCTTATGTGGCGTCTTTTGATATAAGTAATCGAGAATTCAAACCAATTTGTAAAATAGAAAATGAGGATGTATCAATTATAAAATGGTATCCAGAAACGAAAAATTGTTATATCGTTACAGCAAAAGGAGTTGAAGATCGACTATATAAATTGGTATGGACTACAAAAGAATTAATTCAATTATTCACTCCTGTGGATACGATAAAACAAATAGAAATTGGTAAATCTGGAACCTTATATTTGTTAGGTGAAAGTGCAACGAAAACGGCGAATATTTATTATAAAAAAGGTACAAATGAAGAGTGGGAGGCATTGACGAAAAACTATGTTATTGGTTTAGCGGAGGAATCTTTTGTTGAACCAGATGTCGTAACGTACTTTTCATTTGATGGATTAAATATAGAAGCATTATTATTCCGAGCGAAAGAAGAAGTAAAAAACGGATATACAATATTTTGGCCTCATGGTGGCCCGCAGTGGGCTGAAGTTAAAGGATTTAGAGTATTATTTCAGTATTTATTGAGACAAGGGTATAACATTTTTGCGCCGAATTTTAGGGGAAGCACAAGATATGGTTCAACATTTACAAAAATGATTGAAGGAGATTGGGGAAAAGCACCTCGTCTTGATTGTGTAGCAGGAATGGAATGGCTATTTGAACAAGGTATTTCAAATGCTGAGAAATTATTTGTTATGGGCGGAAGTTATGGGGGGTATATGACATTATTACTTTTTGGACGCCATTCAGAATACTTCCGCGCAGCTATTGATATTTTTGGACCTAGTAATTTGTTTAGCTTTATCGATTCTATGCCTGAAGAATGGAAACCGATTGCTGTTAGCTTTATAGGTGATGTAGAGAAGGATAAAGAGAGGCTTATGAAAGATTCTCCTATTACATATTTAGATCAAATGAACAAGCCAATTCTTATTATCCAAGGTGCAAATGACCCACGGGTTGTGAAAACAGAATCAGATCAAATATTTCAAGCCTTACAGAAAAAAGGTGTGGATGCTGAATATATTGTACTTGAAGATGAGGGACATGGATTTTCGAAGAAAGAAAATGAAATATATGTGTATCGTTGTATCGCAGAATTTTTGGAAAAGCATAAGTGATTGAAAGGGTACCTAATAAGGGTACCCTTTCAATTTTAAGATTCCTTTAAATCATCAACTAATTTTTCAGCTAAACGTCTGTACATATTGCTCATTGAGACAAAGGAAGTTAGTAATAAGAATTTTTCCATCTCTTGATCTTCAAGTGAAGAAGTTGCTTTTACTTCAGCAACACGGTTATCTACGTCTTTTTTAAAGGTTTCAACATTTGATTCTGTGAGGGAAAGATAGTTTTTATAAAGAGTATTTAATTCAAATGCATCGGCTGTTAATAGTTTTTCATTAATGTTCTCTAAAGAGCTCTTAATATCGTTAATGGAGAGAGCACCTTTTAATTGGTAGATCAAACTGATTAAAATCATATGCTCTTTTGAGTATTTTTTATTTTTGATTGGAATGAACAATTTTCCCTTTGCGTAATTATTAATCATTGTTTTGGTCAATACTTTTTCATCAGCTGTCCTCGTTGTATCACCAAAGTTATTTTCAAACAGTTGTACAACTTGATCCACGTATAAATCTACATTTGGAATATCCTCAAGTGTAATATTTTTTTCTAAATGTAATGTTTCAATTAGCTTATTTATATTTTCCATATGTAACCCTCACTTTTGTAGGAATGATATGAATTGTTATCTCGCTATGTACGAGCGCATAATTCTATTTCATTAAAGTTTATCTACATCTTTAAATATGGTATTACGAAACAAATGAATTGTAAATGTTGACCTTTAATATGATTGTGTATATAATTACATGTAGTTATCAAAACTACATGTAATTATATAAGGGGTTGTTAATGTGAATGCTTATGTAAGAGAACCAGTTAATGCTTTTACCCATTTGGGCGGGGCTGTATTGTCATTTATTGCGCTACTAGCTATGCTTGTGAAAGTTTCTATAAAGATGCCGTCTTTTGTTACTATTACAGCGGTTATTTTATTTGGAGTTGGAATGATGATTCTTTATACAGCATCAGCTGTATACCATAGTGTTATAGCGAGTGAACGTGTCATTTATTTCTTTCGAAAACTTGACCATTCCATGATTTTCATATTAATTGCAGGTACATATGCACCCTTTTGCTTAATTACATTACAATCTGCAAATGGTTTACTATTGTTTTGGTTAGTTTATGCAACTGCTATTTGCGGCATTGTTTTTAAAATGTTTTGGTTCAATTGTCCGAGATGGTTATCAACAGCAATTTATCTTATGATGGGTTGGTTAATTGTTTTATTTTTTGCACCATTAGCTGCAAACTTAAGTACAGGAGGAATTTTATTTTTAGTACTGGGTGGTATCTTTTATACGATTGGCGGCTTTATTTACGGTGCAAAGCCAAAATGGTTAGAGTTTAAGCATATGGGGCATCATGAGATTTTTCATATTTTTGTATTACTAGGTAGTTTGGCTCATTTTTTAAGTATATATTGTTATGTAATTTAATTTAGGAAAGCTACATGGCTAAAAGTTATGTAGCTTTTTTATATTTGTAGTATAGAATCGTCTATCTTTTTGAAAAAATGTGGGATAAAATGTAAGTTTTCGCGTTCACAGATTAAACATGCAATAAGGAATATATGATATACTTTGAGAAGTTTATAATGAATGAAATATGGAGGACTATAATTATGGCAATACTTGTAACAGGTGGAGCAGGATATATTGGTAGTCATACATGCGTAGAATTACTAAATAATGGTTATGAAGTTGTAGTTGTTGATAATTTTTCTAATAGCTCAGTAGAGTCTTTAAATCGAGTAAAAGAAATAACAGGGAAACAATTTACATTTTATAAAGAAGATGTTTTAAATCGTGAAGCACTGGATACGATTTTTGAAGAAAATACAATTGAGGCAGTAATCCATTTTGCAGGTTTTAAGGCGGTTGGGGAATCAGTAGAGATTCCGCTTACGTATTACCATAACAACATAACAAGTACATTAGTACTATGTGAAGTGATGCAGAAGCATAATGTGAAGAAAATGATCTTCAGTTCGTCTGCAACGGTATATGGTATCCCTGAAACATCACCAATTACAGAAGAATTTCCGCTAAGTGCGACAAACCCATATGGCCAAACAAAATTAATGATTGAACAAATTATGCGTGATGTAGCAGTAGCTGATGCAGATTGGAGCATTGCATTACTTCGTTATTTCAACCCGTTCGGTGCGCATGAAAGTGGACGCATCGGGGAAGATCCAAATGGAATTCCAAATAATTTAATGCCATATGTAACGCAAGTAGCAGTTGGCAAGTTAAAGGAATTAAGCGTATTTGGAAATGACTATCCAACAAAAGATGGAACAGGCGTCCGTGATTACATTCATGTTGTAGATTTAGCAAAGGGTCACGTAAAAGCGCTTGAAAAAGTACTTGATACAACTGGAATAGATGCATATAACCTTGGTACAGGTACTGGCTATAGTGTGTTAGAAATGGTTGAAGTATTTGAAAAAGTTTCAGGTAAGAAAGTGCCTTATAAAATTACGGAGCGTCGTCCTGGTGATGTAGCGGTATGTTTTGCAGATGTATCTAAAGCAAAGCGTGAATTAGATTGGGAAGCAAAACGTGGATTAGAAGAAATGTGTGCAGATTCTTGGAGATGGCAGTCAAATAATAAAAACGGCTATCAAGAAGCTTAATATATTAAAAAAATGACCTTTTGCTCATACAGAG
Source organism: Bacillus clarus (assembly GCF_000746925.1). GTDB lineage: Bacteria > Bacillota > Bacilli > Bacillales > Bacillaceae_G > Bacillus_A > Bacillus_A clarus. The sequence goes on along the minus strand of NZ_JMQC01000008.1, from coordinate 2,290,695 downwards.
AAGGTCATTTTTTATTTTTATTTATCAGATTGTCTATTAAGTTTGGTAGCTAATTTAGTAAAGAAAGAATGTTTTTTACTATGCCATTTGATTGGCAAAATGTATAGTAATCAATATCTTTAATATAAGTAAGGAGCCTAGAAATTGCATATAAGAATGTAATTGTAGATCCTACAGCAAAACTAATGCCGTAACCATTAAATCCAAATGGGAGTAAAACAATACTCAATAATAAGTTGGCAAAAAAGAATAAGGCAGATGTTCGAAAAGCACCTTTACGATCTTCAAAGTATAGTAATAGTAATGTGATGACAAGCACCATTCCATTCGCATAAGCGCCTATTACAGTAAGCTGCAGAATAGAGTATTCAAGTGTGGTTTTACCTGATTGTGAGCTGAACATCCATATTATAAAAATAATTAGTAAGGAAACAATACCTTGATTACGAAGAATACGTTCCATTTCTTGACGTAATACGAAATTCATAGAATCCTTTAATTGTAAAATGGTATTTAGTGTCCCACCGTTATTAACTGCACTGAAGAATTTTTTGTATCTTTCATAAAATCTCGTTTCAATAGATACTACAAAGAAAATATAAGTTGGGATGATGCTTAAATAAGCCCAAAATACAGAAGTATCATAAACTTGATGATAGAGGAACGTATTTTCAATATTTCCTCGACCTTCTCCGAACCAGGTAACAAAATTACATACCCAAATACCGATATTATAGAAGAGGCTTGACCAAAATAGCTCCGGATACTTATCTAAATAAGAAAGGAATGTAAATTGTTCAGAAGCATCGCTATTAGGAAACATTTTTACGATTACGATGCTCAACCATACTAATGTAATAAATGTGCCGAGTGTAAAAGCGGTTAAGAGTAAAAAGGCAGAACCATGTTCTAGTCCGATGGTCGGGTTCCAATAGGCAATAAGGGCGATTCCACATAAGGAAAATAATGAACCGCCTAAGAATGCAAAAGCAATCGATTGATAATCTTTAGCAGCCGTTAAATAAATAGATTGAATCCAAATAATATTTAACGCTAAAAATAAAAATAGAAGCATGATTGTATAGTAAAGAGCTAAAGGGGTGAAGAATGTAAAAATACCCCATAGTATAATGGCAAAAAGGAGCGTGATTTTTGTCATTCCTAAAAATGAAGAAAATACTTTAGCAGCTTTTTGCTCATATAAAAGATCGGCAACATACCTTGTGACAATGAGTTGTAGTGCACCATATATAATTTGGGAAAAAATAAAACAATATGAAATTGAAATTGTAAAAAGGCGTTGCTCTTCTAGTGAAATAGCATGGCACAAGCCAAAAGTAATAGAATCGGACTATTTCTATAAAAATGGGAAGAAAATGACAATTAAACAGTGGGATACATATATTATGAATTTAGCTGATGATCATTATCGGGAGATTGTTTTAGCAAAAGTAAAACAGCGAATTGTTGAGAAAGGGATAGATGGTGTTTTTTTAGATACAGTTGGCGATATCGATGATTATTTTTGTAATCAACCAGTTATACAAGAAAACTTTAGAAATGCATACGTGACATTATTAAAGGAAATAAAAAATATAGATTCTAGTTTGCTTCTTGTACAAAATTGGGGATTTGAAACAGTTAAAAGTACATCATTAAATTTGATACATGCTGTACTATGGGAAGATTTTAATAAACAAGTAATTGCTAATGATGAATGGAGTCAAAATTGGATGCGTTATTTTAAACAGCAAAAGAATAAAATTGTAACGTTCACCGTAGCACCAGATGATATATCAAAAGAATATAGTTTTACAAATGGATTTATTTCTACAATAAACCCAAATGATATTTATGATAAATAAGGATTATTCATAATCAAAATTATATATGTAACTATTATGCCGTTCGGGGTCAGTAATACTCACAATAATGAAATGAGAGTATTACTGACCATAAAAAATTTTCGTATAAAAGCATGTAATGTTTTAATGGATTCGAACGAGTTGTTTATGATACACTGTTTTGCCTTCTTGGCTTGTATATGGTGGTACGCTTCGTCCAAAGCAATTTGCAATAATATTGGAATGATCGCGATAAGAAATGCGAATTTCATATAAATCAACTGATGCGTCTAAGTCCGCATAAAAAACTGCTAAATTGTTGCTAGATAGAAGGTATGGGAAATTTGCTTCTGAATTTTCGCTGATTAGTACAGGTAGTTTTACAGGGCTAGAGGAATTAGACCAATCCCATACTTCTATAGTGACAGGATGTGCATAATATTCGTCTAAATTTACAATGTTTACTACTACTGTAGAAAATGTTTCAGGTTCTCTCGTTAAAACACCTGTTGAATGAATAACAGGTTGATTTGCATAATGATGAGGCATAAATATCAAACCTTTCTTAAAATTAATGTGAATCTACAATATTCTATGCTTAAGATGATAGAATGAGCTAGGATAAATGAATCATTCTATTAATTTTCATCAAGATGAGAGTGAAAATTATTCCAATACTTGTATCGATGTTAGAGTCCGTTTATAATCAAGTAATCCTATTCAGCATTTGATAGGGTTGTTTATTGTTGAAAGCGTTTTAAAAATATAAGGATTCGTTTATGTTTTTAAGGGATTATGCCTTTTTCTAAGGTAGGAAGTCTGACTTATTTTAGTGAGAAATAGTGAATGTAGTTCTAAATAAGAAGAAAGATAAGTATTAGTATGATTTTATATTATAGGGAGGTTAAAGTGTGAAAAAATATGATTTTCACACGAATATATATGGGTTACGTCGGATTATTACTTTCAGGTGCAGCTTTATTTTTAAATAGTCTTGTTATATTAGGTAAAACAGAAGCGAAGAGCGCTGGTATTTTTAATTTATTTGTAGGGGTATTGCAAATTGTTATTCCGTTTTACCTTATTATGATTTCTGATCAAAGCAATTGGACAGTATATTCTTACGCAGCTACTTTTTTATTTGGTTTAACATATTTATATGTAGGTGTGACATTTATTAAAGGGCTGGATGGTAGTGGATTGGGCTGGTTTTGTTTATGGGTAGCGATTATTGCAGTATTTTATATGATCGTGTCATTTGTACAATTTCAGGATGTTGTTAATGCGTTAACTTGGTTTATGTGGGCATTGCTTTGGTATTTATTCTTTGTGTTAAATGTACAAGGAAAGAATATTAATCAATACCTTGGTAGAATAGCATTTGTACAATCATGGGTGACACTTACACTTCCATCTCTCCTGTATTTTATGGGAGTATGGGGAGAACCAGTAGTATATGAAGTATGGGTTTACGTATCAGTAGTTTCAATTTTATATTTTTGCTACTGTATTTTTAAATATCGAATACGCTAATTTATTACATTCGAATGGGCAGGGAATCTATAGAGATTCCCTGCTTTTTATATACGCTAACAAGTATAATGAAGATAACATTTAAAAACGTAGTCATCATGAAAAATTAAAAAATTGAGGAATGATGAAAATGAAAAAAGTATTGGTTTTAGGTGGAACAAGGTTTTTTGGAAAGAGATTAATTGAAATTCTTTTGCAAGATGGACATGACGTAACCATTGCAACGCGCGGATTTACAGAGGATCCCTTTGGCAATTCTGTAAAAAGAATTATAGTGGATCGAGAAGACGAGAGGTTACTTGAAGAGCGCTTAGGAGGCGTGAGTTATGATGTTGTATATGATAACTTATGCTATATCTCAAATACAGCAAAAACTATATGTAAAGTATTACGTGGAAAAGTGAAAAAATATATTATGACATCTTCAATGGCTGTATATGAGCCATCATTAAGTTTAAGAGAAGAAGATTTTAATCCATACCAGTATTCAATTGTTTACGGAGACAGGAAAGATTTTTCTTATAGTGAAGGAAAAAGGCTAGCGGAGGCAGTTTTATTTCAGCATGCAATGTTCCCAGTTATTGCAGTGCGTTTTCCAGTTGTTATTGGGGAAAATGATTATACGAAGAGATTACAATTTTACGTGGAAAATGTAGTGAAGCAAGTGCCTATGTCTGTGGATCATTTAGACGAAAAAATGTCATTTGTATATGAAAAAGAAGCAGGAGAGTTTCTAGCATGGTGTAGTCAGGAGAACATAGATGGCCCAATTAATGCATCTAGTAATGGTGAAATTTCTATAAGGGAAGTTATTAACTTTGTTGAGAGAAATGTAGGAATGAAAGCCATTATTCAAGAAGAGGGAGATAATATAGCTCCCTACAATGGAATGGCTAATTGTACAATCAATAATAGAAAGGCTAAAGAATTAGGTTTTCCCTTTAAAAACTTAGAGGTAGAAATACAAGGTGTTTTACATCATTATATAGATATATTGAAATGATTATTCATAAATCCCCCGGTGGCAATCCGGGGGATTCTGGAGGATTTCGACAATACTAGTTTTACATTACCAAATTTACCTTATACATATGACTAATGTTTTTGTGATTGAATCGCTTGTAAATACTTTTCATTTACTCGATCCCAGTTAACTGTATTCCACCAATTTGAAACAAATTCTGGGCGACGATTTTGATATTTTAAATAATATGCATGTTCCCATACATCGATGACGAGCAATGGGATTTTGCCTTCTTGTAATGGAGTATCTTGATTTGGTGTGCTCATAACGGAAAGCTCTTCACCATCAAGGACAAGCCACCCATAGCCACTTCCAAAACGACTAATTGCTGCCTTAGAAAGTTGATCTTTTAAGTTGTCAAAGGTATTGAAATAATAATCAATTACTTTTGCAACGTCTCCATTAGGATCGCCTCCGCCTTTCGGACTCATCACTTCCCAAAAGAGGCTATGGCAATAATGTCCGCCACCATTATTTCTTACAGCTGTAACAATATCTTTCGGCAAATTGTTTAAATTACATAATAATTCTTCTAAAGATTTGTTATGTAATTCGTTGTAGCCTTCCAAAGCGGCATTTAAATTATTTACATATGTTGCGTGATGTTTTCCATGATGAAGTGCTAAAGTATCTCCATCAATATATGGTTCCAGCTCATCATAGTCATATGAAAGCTTTGGCAATTGAAATGAAGACATAATACTCACCTCCTTGTATTTAAAAAGTTGCGTAAGGTAAAAATAATTTACCTAATACAAAAATACAATTGTTTTTTTCATAAGTCAACAATAAAAACATATAATTCTATTAATTTTCTGAAAAATATTACAGGAATGGTAACAATTTTGATTTCGTTTGTTACTCCTATCCTTTTTGCTTATACTGTAAAGTAGTAGTGTCTTTGAAATAGAAGGAGCTTGTTTATGAGTAAAATGAAAGAATTAATAGAGGAAGCAAGAAGTTTTATTACAATTTGCTATAAGGAGCTTAATAAAGAGCAATTAATTGAAGAGCGTTTTAAAGAAATTGTATTGGAAATAGAAGAGACTGGAACGTATGAACATACATTTGAAGAACTTGTTCACGGGTCGCGAATGGCTTGGCGAAATAGTAATAGATGCATCGGGAGATTATTTTGGAATAAGATGCACATACTAGATGCGCGTGAAGTAAATGATGAGAAAGGCGTATATAATGCGTTAATCCATCATATTCGATATGCTACGAATAATGGGAAAGTTAAACCAACGATTACAATTTTTAAGCAATATAAAGATCAAAATAATAATATTAAAATTTATAATCATCAATTAATCAGGTATGCAGGATATGAAACAGAACTAGGGATAATTGGTGATGCACACTCTATACCATTTACGAAATTTTGTCAGGATCTTGGATGGAAGGGAGAAGGTACGAATTTTGACGTATTACCGCTCGTATTTTCTATTGATGGAAAAGAACCGATACATAAAGAAATTCCAAAAGAAGAAGTGAAAGAGGTGCCGATTGAGCATCCGGAATACCCTATTTCATCGCTTGGAGTAAAGTGGTATGGGGTACCGATGATTTCAGATATGCGTTTAGAAATTGGTGGTATTTCTTATACAGCAGCCCCGTTCAATGGATGGTATATGGGAACGGAGATTGGTGCTCGTAACTTAGCTGATTATGATCGCTATAATTTACTTCCAGTTGTTGCAGAGATGATGAATTTAGATACGTCGAGAAATAGTATGTTATGGAAAGACAAAGCGTTAATTGAATTAAATATAGCTGTTTTACATTCTTTTAAAAAGCAAGGGGTAAGTATTGTAGACCATCATACGGCCGCGCAACAATTTCAGCAATTTGAAAAACAAGAGGCCGCTTGTGGGCGAGTTGTAACCGGAAATTGGGTATGGCTTATCCCACCACTATCACCAGCTACAACCCACATCTATCATAAACCGTATCCGAATGATATTCTTAAACCGAATTTCTTTCATAAGTAAAGAAAAAGCATTGAATCGAAGCGATTCAATGCTTTTTTAATTATTCTAGTACTTTCCCTTTTGTTTCCGGTACACATACTAGCATTGTAAGTAATCCAATTGGATAGATAATAAAGATAAGTGATAATGCACCCATTAAATTTCCACCTGTAGCAAGTAAACCAATAATAACTGGCCCAAACCCAGCTAATCCACGGCCCGTACCGAAAATAAAGTTTTCAGCTGTAGATCGTGCTTCGGCAGGATAATTTTCAGCTAAAATAGCTCCGAATCCACCCATCATTCCGTTGGCAAAAAAACCAAGCAATGCGCTTCCCCATAATAATAATGTCGCATCTGTAAATAAGAAGAAGTAAACGAGGCAATATATAGTACCACCAATATAATATAGTGAAAAAGTTTTACGACGACCGATTTTATCCGCTAAAATCCCGAATGTTGCAATTCCAATCAACATTCCAATTGTAGAAATAAACATCCACCCACTTGCTTTCGCTAATGTATAGTTGTATTTATTTGCTAAAATGGTAGGCATCCATGTGAAAATTCCATAATATCCAAAGTTTTGTATGAATGACATAATAATAAGTCCGATAGTTGTTATTGTTACCTTTTTACTTGCAAATAATTTTCTAAGAGGGAATTTTTTCATATGCTTTAACTTTTCAGCTTCAGCACTAGTTAAAGTTCCTTCATTTTCCTTTTGTAATAATGCTTTCTTATATTCTTGTTTCTGTTGCCATATCTTCGGTTCGCTTAAGCTTTTACGAACATAGACAGCTAGTAAAGCTGGAATTAACCCGAATAAGAAAACAGCTCTCCAGCCAAAATGCGGGACAATAAATGCTGGAAGTAGTGAAGCGACCAATACACCAAATTGCCAACCAAGTGCAACAACTGATGTTGCCTTTGCGCGCATTTCTTTAGACCAAGTTTCTGTTACGATAGCCATTCCAATTCCAAATTCACCGCCAACGCCCATTCCAACTAAAAAGCGAAGAATTAATAATTGCCAATAATCTGTTGCAAAATAAATAAGTGCCGTTGCTAGTGAAAATAGTAGGATGGTAAAGGCCATTGTTCGAATACGACCAAATAAATCAGCGATAAATCCAAATAAGTAGGAACCAATTAACATGCCAATTGTTGTGGCTAATGTTAAGTTTCCACCTTCCACCGGACTTAAATGAAATTCCTTTAGAATATAGACAAGTACGAAAGATAAGAGCAACATATCTAAACCTTCTGCTGCATACCCTAACGCGGAACCAAACAATGTTTTGTATCTTTTTTCCTTTGTTTCCTCTGTTGCTTGTTGCCCATCAGTAGTGATGTTCATCATTACTCCTCCTTATTTCTTATACAGTCGCTATGGAAGAATAATAAAAGGCCTTCTCACCTGATATGATGAGAAGGCCAAAAAAGCATACGTATCCCCCTGTAAGAGAACATACATATTTTATATTCCGACTTCCTTCTCAACCTCACGGGGTTGTGTTAAAGGACTGTAATTATATTACTTTATTTTTAGCACTCTTCTATTATATTGTCAAATAAATACATAGTTTATTATATGTAAAATATTCCTAAAAAATCCCATTCTTCTTGACGGTTCCTTTATTATTTTTCCATAATAAAACTAACTAAACAAAAAAGGATGAAACATAGATGTTAAATTTAGTACTCATGATGATTGAACGTGTCGGATTAATTGTTATTTTAGGATTTTTACTTTCGCATATTAAAACGTTCCGGCGCCTTCTTCATAAACAATATGGATGTCAAGATAAGCTTATGCTTATTTGTATTTTTTCTATATTTACAATTGTAAGCAATTACACAGGGATTGAAATTGCAGGAAACACCATTATGAATGAAAATTGGTTACAAGGTGTTTCTTCGTCAAGTACAATTGCGAATACGCGTATTATGGGAGTGGGGATTAGTGGATTGTTAGGCGGTCCTATTGTCGGGATTGGAGTAGGCGTCATCGCTGGTATTCACCGTTATATGCTCGGTGGAACGACGGCATTAAGCTGTGCAATTTCTTCAATTTTAGCAGGGATGATAGCAGGTTATATTGGTTATATATTTCAAAAACATAACCGTGCTATTACTCCTAAATTTTCAGCGATTTTAAGTGTTTTTATTGTTTCTTTAGAGATGCTCATGATCTTATTAATTATCGAAGATGGAATTAGTGTCGTGAAAACAATTGCGATACCGATGATTCTTGTAAATAGCTTTGGCAGTTTTATTTTACTTTCTATGATTCAAGCTATTTTACGCCAAGAAGAAAATGCAAAGGCTTTGCAAACTCATAAAGTACTTCGGATTGCTGATAAGACATTACCATATTTCCGCCAAGGTTTAACAGAAGAATCTTGTAAGCATGTGGCACAAATTATCCATCGTTTTACTGGAACAGATGCGGTATCTTTAACAGATACGGAGAAAATATTAGCTCACGTTGGATTAGCATCGGATCACCATATTCCTTCTCATAGCTTAATTACAGGTTTATCAAAAGAAGTGTTACAAACAGGGAAAATAATGAAAGCGAAATCACGTGAGATTATTAATTGCCAGCATGAAGAATGTCCATTACAAGCAGCGATCGTTATTCCATTAACTTCACATGGAAATACGATAGGAACATTAAAACTTTATTTTAAAAATCCGAACCAATTAAGTCGTGTAGAAGAAGAGTTAGCAGAAGGATTAGCGAAAATTTTTTCCACACAACTGGAGTTAGGTGAGGCAGAGCTGCAAAGTAAATTATTACAAGATGCTGAAATAAAGGCATTACAAGCGCAAATTAATCCGCATTTTCTATTTAACGCAATTAATACCGTATCAGCCTTATGTCGTACAGATGTGGAAAAGGCGAGAAAGTTATTATTGCAGCTTAGTGTATATTTCCGTTGTAATTTACAAGGTGCACGTCAGCTACTTATTCCATTAGAACAGGAGCTAAACCATGTGAATGCATACTTATCATTAGAGCAAGCAAGATTTCCGAATAAATATGAAGTAAAGAATTATATTGAAGAAGGATTAAAGAAAACTTTAGTTCCGCCATTTGTACTTCAGTTATTAGTGGAAAATGCCTTACGTCATGCTTTTCCTAAAAAACAACCAGTTTGTGAAGTAGAGGTACATGTATTTGAAAAAGATGATATGGTGCACTTTAAAGTGAAAGATAATGGACAAGGAATTAAGTATGAGCGTTTAGAGCAACTTGGAAAAATGGTTGTTTCATCAAAAAAAGGAACGGGAACAGCTTTATATAATATTAACCAGCGATTAATAGGTTTATTTGGAAAAGAGATAACACTTCATATTGAGAGCGAGGCGGAGAAAGGAACAGAGATTGTCTTTGTAATTCCGAAAAGCGTAGGGGAGGAAGAAAGCGGTGTTAAAGGTATTAGTAGTTGATGATGAAATGTTGGCGCGGGATGAATTAAAATATTTATTAGAGCGTACGAAAGAGGTAGAGATAATCGGTGAAGCTGACTGTGTAGAAGATGCATTAGAAGAGTTAATGCAGAATAAGCCAGATCTTGTCTTTTTAGATATTCAGCTATCAGATGATAACGGTTTTGAGATTGCAAATATATTAAAAAAAATGAAGAATCCGCCGGCCATTGTTTTTGCAACAGCATATGATCAATATGCATTGCAAGCATTTGAAGTAGACGCATTAGATTACATTTTAAAACCATTTGATGAAGAACGTATTGTGCAGACATTAAAAAAGTACAGGAAACAAAAGAAAATTGAAACAGAGAAAAAACAGGATGTAAAGGTTTCAGACGTAACGGCTGAAATGCATAAGCTTGCGCTGCCAATAGAAGAATCAATTGTACTTATAAATATTGAAGATATTGTTTATGTAGGACTTGTGGATGGGAAAGTAACTGTGAAGACGATGAAAGAAACGTATGTAACACATGATACACTTGTTATTTTAGAAAAGAAGTTACCATTAACGAGTTTTATGCGTGTTCATCGTAGTTTTATCGCGAATATTCACCACATTTCAGAAATACAGCCTTGGTTTAACTCCACTTATAATTTAATTATGAAAGAGGGATCTAAGGTTCCGGTCAGTCGTACCTATGCAAAGGAACTCAAAAAGCTGCTTCGTATTTAAGAAGCAGCTTTTTGTATTTCATCATGCTGTTTTTGTAACTGATTGCGTATATTTGACGTTCTAAAATGTAAACGCTTACTTATACGTTTTCATCATATACAATAAAGGCACCAAGTCGAAAGAGGTGGCCGAAATGAGTACAAAAAAAGTATACGGTTTTCTATCACAAGCATTCGTTTTTTCAGCTATTATGTTTGTTTCTCATATTATTGCAACACATTTACCAATTCCAATGCCTTCATCAGTGATTGGGCTAGTAATTTTGTTTAGTCTACTATGCTTAAAGGTTATTAAATTGGAGCAGGTTGAATCACTTGGAACAGCTTTAACAGGTATTATCGGATTTCTTTTCGTACCATCGGGTATTTCCGTTATTAACTCTCTTGGTGTAATGGGACAATACTTCGTACAAATCATAACTGTAATCGTTGTTGCAACAATCATTTTACTTGCTGTAACTGGTTTATTCGCACAATTTATTTTAGGTAAAGAGGATAAAGAAACAGAAGATACAAAACAATTAGATGTTGTAAATAAAGGACGTAAACACGGAAAAGTTGCGTAACTATTTTAGACCATACATGGTTAGGAGGTAATGAATATGGCAAGCACAATGACTCCATATTTCGGAATCGTCGTTTCATTAATCGCATACGGAATCGGAACATTTTTATTCAAACATTCAAAAGGATTCTTCTTATTCACACCACTTTTTGTAGCGATGGTATTAGGGATTGTATTTCTAAAGGTAGGTAACTTTACTTTTGAGGGATATAATACTGGCGGTAAAATGATTAGTTTCTTCTTAGAACCAGCAACAATCGCCTTTGCAATTCCATTATATAAACAAGTTGATAAGTTAAAAAAATATTGGTGGCAAATTTTATCGGCTATCGTGGTTGGATCTATTTGTTCAGTGATTGTCGTGTTCATTGTCGCAAAAGCAATTGGTTTAGATACATCTATAATGAATTCTATGTTACCACAGGCAGCAACAACGGCAATTGCATTACCGATATCTGAAAGCATTGGTGGTATTCCAGCGATTACATCATTTGCAGTTATCTTTAATGCAGTTATCGTATATGCGCTAGGAGCATTATTCTTAAAAACATTTAGAGTGAAAAATCCGATTGCGAAAGGATTAGCACTTGGAACAGCGGGGCATGCACTAGGTGTTGCAGTCGGAATTGAAATGGGTGAGGTAGAAGCAGCGATGGCAAGTATTGCTGTAACAGTAGTTGGGGTTGTAACAGTAGTTGTTATTCCAATCTTCATGCCATTTATTGCATAATGAAATACATTTTGTAAAAGCAAGCTATTTGTAGGACAGATTTCTACTGATAGCTTGCTTTTTATGTTACAGTAGTGGCAAGACCTATTTTAAAGGAGAATAAAATTTCCTTAAATCTTCATTAATACTTTATATAATACGTTCTGAAAAGGGACATTGTATTGTAAAATAAGAGGTAACATGATGTATTTCTTGTGAATGAGCAGTTATATACAGAAATACATTGTTTGTAAAAACCCTAATACTAGAGGGTAAATAGTAAGTAGGAAAGAGAGAGAGAAGCCTATTTATTAAAGTTCCACTTTATAGGACAGGAGAGATTACTCGTCGATTATGCAAATGAAAAACCTGTTTCAAAGCAAAGGATTTCAAAGGTTACTTGTATTAGTATTACTTGCCCTCATATTGTATGGGCTAAAAAGTATGTTTAATTTAATTTTAATTACGTTTATTCTTACGTATTTAATGGATCGTTTCCAAAAGTTTATTTCTCGAAAATTAGATCATTTTATGCCGATTAATCGGAAAATTATTATAGCATTTTTATATGTGATGTTAGTTGGCGGAATTACCATTACATTATTTAAGTATTTACCTGTATTGACAATACAAATTTCACAATTAATTTATCAGTTTAATGTATTCCTCAAAAATCCACCAGATAGCGAATTAATTAAGTATGCAGTTAATGCCGTTAATCATATGGAGCTTTCCAAATATATTGGCCAAGGTGTAGATATTTTGTATAAATCGATTACAAATGTTGGGAAATTCGGCCTACAAGTTTTACTTTCTTTAATTTTAAGTTTATTTTTCTTACTAGAAAAAGCACGTATTTCTGCTTTTACCGCAAAGTTTAAAGAGAGTCGACTTGCAATTTTTTATAATGAGATTGAGTATTTCGGAAAGAAATTTGCACGTTCATTTGGAAAAGTAATTGAGGCACAGTTTTTAATAGCGGTTGTTAATTGTATTTTATCTGTTATTGCATTATGGATTCTCGGATTTCCACAATTATTAGGTTTAGCGTTAATGATTTTCTTGCTCGGTTTAATTCCAGTAGCAGGTGTTATCATCTCGTTATTCCCACTTTGTATGATTGCTTACAATATCGGTGGCATTATGTATGTCGTTTATATTTTGGTGATCGTTACTGTTATTCATGCACTTGAAAGCTACGTGTTAAATCCAAAGTTTATGTCACAAAAAACAAACTTACCAATCTTCTATACATTTATGGTATTAATCTTTTCTGAGCATTTCTTAGGTGTATGGGGGCTTATCATCGGTATTCCAGTCTTCATATTCTTATTAGATGTGTTAGATGTGACGAACGATGAGAATGAGAAGGAACTTGAGAAGAAATAAAGTGAAAAAAGCATCGGATATTCGATGCTTTTTCTTTTATAACTTCCATCGTCTTATGCCATACTGTAAGGAGAATATATAATTGGGGTGAAATAATGACTATAAATGAAAAGAGAGAGTTGGCTACGTTTGCTGGGGGATGTTTCTGGTGTATGGTTTCACCATTTGAAGAGATGGAAGGGATCATACAGGTTGTCTCAGGTTATACAGGTGGTCATAAAGAAAACCCGACGTATAAAGAAGTATGTTCAGAAACAACAGGGCATTATGAAGCAGTACAAATTACATTCGATGCAAATAAAATGCCATATGAACAGTTATTGAATATATATTGGAGACAAATTGATCCGACGGATATCGGTGGACAATTTCACGACCGTGGACAGTCTTATGAAACAGTAATTTTCTATCATAACGAAGAGCAACGTCAACAAGCAGAAGATTCAAAAGAGGCACTTGCTGAGAGTGGACGTTTTTTAAAACCGATTGCTACAAAAATATTGCCAGCTACTACATTTTATCCAGCTGAGGAATATCATCAAGGATATCATAAGAAAAATACATTCCGTTATGAGTTGTATCGTCAAGGGTCAGGACGTGATGCCTTTATTAAAAAACATTGGCCAAAGGACAATGGTCATTTGAAAGAACGGTTAACTGATATGCAATTTTACGTGACGCAGGAAAACGGAACAGAACCTCCGTTTCAAAATGAATATTGGAATCATAAAGAAGAGGGCATTTATGTGGATATCGTTTCGGGTGAACCATTATTTACTTCTTTAGATAAATTTGATAGTGGATGCGGATGGCCAAGTTTTACGAAACCAGTTATGTCAGCTAGTGTGAAAGAGAAAATGGACGTTAGTCATAACATGACGCGCACTGAAGTGAGAAGCAAGGAAGGCGATTCGCATCTAGGTCACGTATTTCCAGATGGTCCAGGGCCAAACGGACTTCGTTATTGTATTAATTCAGCCGCACTTCGCTTTATCCCGAAAGAAGAGTTAGAGAAAGAAGGATATGACGATTTCCTTATTTTGTTTGGAAATAAAAAATAACCTCGCAAGTAGCGAGGTTATTTTCAGAGTATTAGAGAGGACACTATCATGATTTGAGGAATCGGTCTATATATTTTAGTTTCCGTCTATATAATTTCATTTGCTAGGAATTTTTTCGACAGAATTAAAATAGCTCCGCTAATCGCGGAGCTATTTTTTATTTTGCTTTTTTCTTTTTAAATTTGCTTAGTACTTCATAAACAATTGGAACGATAAGAAGAGTTAATAATGTTGAGCTTGCTAACCCACCAATTACCGTTACTCCAAGACCTTTAGAAATTAAGCCACTACCTTCAAATCCTAATGCGAGCGGAATAAGAGCTCCAATTGTTGCAATTGCAGTCATTAAGATAGGACGTAAACGTGTTGCACCAGCTTCTAATAATGCTTCACGTGTTGATAGACCTTCGTTTTCTTTATGAATAACACGGTCAATAAGTACGATCGCATTCGTTACGACAATACCAATTAACATAAGAGCTCCAATCATTGCAGATACACTTAATGTTTCACCAGAGACGAGTAAGGCAAGAAGCGCACCGATAATTGTGAATGGTAGCGAGAATAAGATTGCGAATGGTGCAAGGGCACCGCCAAATGTAACGACAAGAACGAAGTATACGATGGCAATCGCAGCTAGCATCGCTAAACCAAGCTGTTTAAATGATTCTTGAATATCTTTTGTAACGCCGCCCATAGACACATCTACGCCAGAAGGAAGCTCCATTTTATCTACCTCTTTTTGAACAGCAGCAGATGCTTTGGAAACGTCATTAGATGTTAATTTCGCACTCACTTCTGCATAAACACGGCCATCACGATGCGTTACTGTGTTAGAGGTTTCGCCTTCTTTGACAGTCATAACATCTTTTACAGCGACTTCATTGCCAAGTGGCGTTGTAATTTTACGATTTGTTAAATCATCGAGTGTCTCATAATTTTGTTTTTCAGTTTCTACATATACATTTATATCTTTATTGTCTTTTTTAATTGTTGTAAGAACTGGACGGTCGTGTTGATTAGAAAGTCCCATTCCAATCTGGGCAGCTGTTAGGCCCATTTTACTTAGCTTTTCTTGATCTGCAACTAAAGTGTATTCTGCATATGTTTTCGCAATACTAGAATCCACATCTTTTAAGTCTTTATTTTTTTTTATGATATTTTGAATGTCTTTAACGACAGGCTTGATGTCTTCAGAACGATCTCCGTATACGTATAGCTTAATTTCATTGCTACCGCTACTAGCTCCGAAGTCTTGGCTTTTCCATTCGCCTTTTCCAGACATCTTTTGTAAGTCTTTAATAACTAGTTCTTTCTTTTTTTCGAAGTTCTTCACGTCATTATCGTATTGAACGAAGAACATAGCTTGATTTGTTTTACCAGGGCTCATTGGATTTTCTCCACCTAATGAGAACTGAATCGTTTTGACGTCTTTATTATCTTGGAAATGTTTCTCTGCTTTCGTTGCGATTTTTTCAACGTCTTCCAAGGTTTGACCTGGTTCAGGATTATAAGTCGCGATAATCATCTTTTCTTCTTCGGATGGTAAGAAGCTTACACCGATAATTGGTACAAGTGCAAGGCTACCTACTAATAGAAGAACAGCGATACTAGACGTAATAATCTTATGATTTAATGCCCAGTTCAATATGCGTTTATAAGCATTTGCTAATTTACTTGGCTTTTCTTCATGATGTACTTCTTTTTCTCTCATACTTTCCTTTTTGAATAAGGAATGTGCTAACATCGGTACAATTGTAACGGCCACAAGTAAGGAAGCGAGTAGGGCGAAGACAATTGTTAAAGCGAATGGTAAGAACATCTCACCAATCATACCTTTTACCAGTCCAAGAGGTAAAAAGACGGCAATTGTTACAATTGTAGAAGACATGATCGGAATAAACATTTCTTTCGTTGCTTCACGAATTAAGTCTTTTCCACGTAATTTCTCTTCTGATAAGGACATGCGTCGGTAAATATTTTCAATAACAACAATTGAGTCATCGACAACGCGTCCGATAGCGACTGTCATCGCTCCAAGGGTCATAATGTTGAGAGTAATGTCCATCTGTTTGATTACTAAAACTGCAATTAATAAAGAAAGTGGTATAGAAACAATAGATATCAATGTTGTTCGGATGTTTCGCAGGAACAACATAATGATGATAATCGCAAAGATAGCACCAAAGATTGCCTTGCTAAGCATTGTATCGACCGATTTTTCAATTGGTGCACCTTGGTCAAATGTTGAAATAATCTCTAAGTCTTTATATTTTTTCTCAAAATCTTTTACTTTATCTTTAACAGCATTTACGACATCAACTGTATTTGCATCAGCGGATTTCACAATTTGAATGCCGATTGCTTCTTTTCCATTTGTACGAGAAATTGATTCTGCTTTTCCAACTTCTTTAATATCAGCAATTTCTTCTAATGTAACGGTCGGAATGCCATTCATAGCAGCTGGATTCATTTGTGGTGCTTGTGTTCCAGCGCCAGCATTTTGGCTTCCTTGACTATTTGGTACTGAAGGAACGGCTGGAATTTTTAACTCTTTTAATGCTTTAATTGTTGTAATATTACCATCTACAACAACAGATTTTTCCGTATCTTTAAATGCATATAGGCCAAGTGGTAAAGATACGTCAGAACCTTTAATGATATTTTTTACAGTATCTTCATTTAAGCCTAATTCTTTCATTTTATCTTTTTTGAAGACAAGTTGTACTTCATTTACTTGCTGTCCTGAGATTTGTACAGATGCGACACCATCAAGTCCTTTTAATCCTGGAACAACATTTTTTTCCACTTTTTCAGTTAAGTCAGCTAAAGATTCATTTTTACTTGCTACGCTTAATGAAATAACAGGAAAGGCATTGAAGTTTACACGTGAAACTTTCGGATCTTTCACACCTTCCGGTAGTTTTACGTTGGCCAGTGCTTCTTTAATTTCTGTTTCTGCTTTTTCCATATTTTTATCAAAATCATACTCTACTTGAATAGAGGATGCATTTTGATAAGATGACGAACTAACAACGTTTACACCGCTTAAATTTTGCAGTTGCTCTTCCATCGGTTTTGAAACTTTATCTGCTACTTCTACTGGTGTAGCACCAGGATAAACCGTAGTTACCGTTACAACAGGTGTTGTAATATCAGGAATTGTTTCCAGCTTCATATTAAGGCCAGAGTAAATACCTGCAATGGTAACAATAATGGTTAGTAGCCAAACTGCGAACTTATTTTTTAACGAGAAATTGATAATTTTGTTCATGTTTGCGCTCCTTTTTCACATGTATTGACCAACTGGTCAGTCTAATACATAATATAACTGACTGATTGGTCAGTCGTCAATGAAAAGAGATGGTATAATAAAGTGAAACTCTAATCAGCGGGGAAGGATTCCTGTCTTGACATTGGCCCGCACCAATCGGGATAAAATCAAATTCAAATTTATAATATGATGCGAGATTAAATTTAGGAGAGAAAATATGAAAGAAAAAGAGCGTTTAATTATAGAGATGGCTATGAAGTTATTTGCGACTAAGGGTGTAAACGCAACATCAGTACAAGAGATTGTCACAGCTTGCGGTATATCAAAAGGTGCTTTTTATTTATATTTTAAATCAAAAGATGAGTTGTTATTAGCGACACTTCGATATTATTATGACAAAATTCAAAAGAAAATGATGGATATTGATAAAGAATCCTTATTACCACGTGAAAAATTTGAAAAACAATTATATTGCCAGTTTAATGATGTACAAAAGCATAAGGAATTTATTATTATGCATGCGAGAGAAAATGCAATTCCATTCAATAAAGAAGTAGAAGAATTTATGATGCGAATGAAATTAGAGTCTCATGCATTTTATCGAAGCAGCTTATTATCTATTTATGGTGAAAAGATCATCCCATACTTATTAGATTTAGTAATTATGGTGGAAGGAATATGCCGCGGGTATTTAGAGTTAATTATTTTAAATGCACCAGAAATTGATTTGTCCCATGTTTCAGCATTTCTTTTAAGGAGAATAGACGATTTAGTAAAAGGACTTCTTGAATCTTCAGAAGGACCTGTTTTACATGAGGAAAAGCTTGGCGAATTCTTTTGTAGTTCGGAGCTTATTAAAGAACAGGTAAAAGAACATTTTTTAAAAGAAATTATTATATTTAAACGTACATTAGCCGATCAATTAGAGAATGATGAATTATTGGTTACACTAGATGTTCTAGAGGCGGAAATGAGATTACCTAATCCGAGAATTCCAGTCATTAGAGGGATGCTAGCTAATTTAGAGACTTATCCTGATTTAAAAGAATTTCAATTACGATTAATGGGGTATTATAATATAAAAAGGTCTTAATGCTGCTTTACTATATTTGTTCAAAAAAATCCTTGCGTATACTAGTATACGCAAGGATTTCGTATTAAAGATTAAGAGTTATTTTGCGCCCACTCTTCTACGTTCCAAACTTTTGTTATCCAATCTTCGTAAAAGTCTGGTTCGTGACATACAAGAAGAACTGTTCCTTTATATGCTTTTAGCGCTTTTTTTAGTTCGTCTTTTGCTGTAACATCAAGGTGGTTTGTTGGCTCATCAAATAGTAACCAGTTACTTTCTTCACCCATTAATTTACATAAACGTACTTTCGCTTGTTCTCCACCACTCAATTGTGTTAATGGACGAGAAATGTGTTCGTTTTTTAAACCGCATTTCGCTAACATTGCACGAATTTGATGTTGATCTAAGTTAGGGAATGTATTCCATACGTCATCAATTGGTGTCAAATTATCAGCTTTTACTTCTTGTTCGAAGTATGCTGGCTCTAGGAAGTCACCGAGGCTTGTTTTGCCGCTTAATGGTTTAATCTTGCCTAAAATCGTTTTTAGTAATGTTGATTTACCAACACCGTTACATCCAACAATTGCAATTTTTTCACCACGTTCAATTGTCATCGTTAATTTTGGTAATAATGGATGTGTATATCCAATCTCTACATCTTCTCCCTCAAAGACAAAGCGACTACTTGCACGACATTCTTTGAATGAGAATTCAGGTTTAATAGCTGTTTCAGGACGATCAATACGTTCCATACGATCAAGTTGCTTTTGGCGACTCTTTGCACGGCCTGTTGTTGAGTAGCGAGCTTTATTTTTCGCAATGAAATCTTCTTGTTTTTTTATAAATTCTTGTTGCTTTTGATAAGCATTGATATGTTGATTTTTATTAATTTCTGCTAGCTCTAAAAACTTCTCATATGTCGCTGTATAACGCGTCATTTTTGTGAATTCTAGGTGGAAAATAACATCAACACATTTATTCATGAATTCTGTATCATGAGAAATCAAAAGGAATGCATGTGGGTATTCTTTTAAATAATTTGTTAACCAATGAATATGCTCAACGTCTAAATAGTTGGTAGGCTCATCAAGTAATAATACTTCTGGTTGCTCAAGTAACAGCTTTGCAAGTAACACTTTTGTACGTTGTCCACCACTTAGTGCCGAAACATCACGATCTAAACCAATCGCATCAATTCCAAGACCACGCGCTGCTTCTTCAATTTTAATATCTAATAAATAGAAGCCGCCTGCTTCAAGTGCATCTTGTATTTCTGCCATTTGGTCAAGAAGCTCTTCTAATTCTTCTGGTGTAGCAGTTCCCATTTTTTCTGTTACAATATTTAATTGCTGCTCTTTCTCAAATAAAGGTAAGAAGGCATCAGTTAATACGTCACGAATTGTTCTGCCTGGTGTTAAAATTGTATGTTGATCTAAATATCCGTAATTTGTACCAGGTATCCATTCTACGCGTCCTTCATCATGAATCAGTTGTCCAGTAATAATATTCATAAATGTTGATTTGCCAACGCCGTTTGCACCGACTAATCCAACATGTTCTCCTGCTAATAAACGCATAGATACGTCTTTAAATAACATACGATCGCCAAATGTATGGCCTAAGTTTTCTACTGTTAATAAGCTCATATTGTCCCCCGCCCATTTCAAAATAGTGTCTTGAATCATGATACTAAATTATTGAGTATAATGCCATCTTTTCAAAATGTATCTTTTTGTAAGAATAATGTTGTATTTTTTTTGGAAAAGGGTTATCATTCAATTGAACAGTGGTTAATTAATTTGTGAGGTATGAAGGATGTCGCCAAGAAGAGCAGTTAAACAAGAGTTAACGAGAGAAATGATTATGAATGTAGCAAGAGATTTATTTATAAAACTAGGATATCAGCATACTTCGATGCGTAAAATCGCAGCAGAACTAGGGTATAGCCATGGTTCCATCTATTATCATTTTAAAAATAAAGCAGAGCTTTTTTATGCCATGGTAGAACAAGATTTTCAGTTGCTAAATCAAAAATTGGATGAGGTTAATGATCAAAATTTATCACAAGAGGAACAATTGAAAGCTGTTTTATTTGGTTTTATTGAATTTGGTTTGCAAAATCAAAGTCATTATGAAATCATGTTTTTAATTAAAGATGATGAGTTGAAAGAATGTTTAGCGGATGGTCCAAATGTTAGCTACGAAAAATTTGCTTCCGTTGTATCTTCTTTATGTAATGAGAAGATAAATGTAATGACAATATGGTCTGTTTTTCTATCATTACATGGATTTGTAGCACATTACTGTGGCAATGGTCAAACATTTGAAGAAGTAAAAGGGTTAGCAAAAGCACATGTGGAGTTTATTTCAAAATCGCTTCTTCTGTAAGTGATTTTCTTTTTAATATTAATTGAACGATGGTTAATTAATGGGAGGGGAAATTATAATGAAAAAGGCGTTAGTATTGGGGGCATCTGGATCAATGGGGTACGCGATTACAAAAGAATTATGTAATCGCGGAATGCATGTAGTGGCTTTTGCAAGAAATAGGGAGAAGTTAGAAAAACTATTTCAAGGAGAGGGAAGCATACAAATAGTAGCAGGAGATGTATTTATACAAGCAGATATAATGAATGCTGCTAAAGATGTGGATGTTATATTTCATGCTGTAAATATTCCATATTCAGAGTGGGAGAATCAGCAATCCAAGTTATTAACAAATGTATTAGGGATAACAAAATATTACGGTATCAAGTTAGGGATAGTCGATAATATTTATGCGTATGGAAAAAAAGGGAGAGAGTTTGTAAAAGAAGAGGATGAAAAGAAACCATATACAAAGAAAGGGAAAATCCGTTTGCAACTTGAGGAGATGGCGAAACAGGCTAATGTACAAATGTTTATTGCTCATTTTCCAGATTTTTATGGCCCAAATGCAGAAAGTACGCTCGTCCATCATACTTTAAAGGGCATACTTGCAAATAAACCGTCTAGCTTTGTTGGAGATAAAAAGATTGCACGTGAATATATTTTTACACCAGATGGTGCAAAAGCGATGGTTGAATTAGCATTACATGATGAGGCCTATGGACAAAATTGGAACATACCTGGATGTGGCGTAATTACGGGAGAAGAGATGATTCAATATATGCGAGAATTAACAGGATATACAAAATCAGTCATGACCGTGAAAAAGGGTATAATAAAATTAATTGGATTATTTGATAAACAAATGAAAGAATTTGTAGAGATGCTGTATTTAACGGAAGAGCCTGTTGTATTGAATGGTGAGAAATACGAGAGCTATATAGGGGCTATTCCAAAAACACCTTATTATGAAGGGTTAAAAGAAACAATTATATATATGAAAAATAAAGATATGTAGAGACCAGTATATAAAAAAAGTTACTTCTGTTTACAGAAGTAACTTTTTTTCAGGCTGTGGAGAAAGTCTTCTCCACAGCCTTGTTTTGTGTCTGAACCTCTTTTTATGTGTCAACACTGATAAAAAAGAGGAAAAGGAGAGGTTTTTTATGATGGGTGCATTAAAAAATCATCGTGATGAACGTGTATCAGTTTCTGTAGAAGAATTAGTTCCACAAGACCATTTTCTTCGTGCGATTGAAGCTACAATCAGCTTTGATTTTATTGAAGAGAAGTTACGCCCCTATTACTGTGAAAATAATGGACGTCCTTCTATTCATCCAATCGTTTTATTTAAGATGATGTTTATTGGATATTTTTACGGTATTCGCTCAGAACGTCAACTAGAAAAAGAGATTAAAACCAATATTGCTTACCGTTGGTTTTTAGGATTTTCCCTATCAGATCCAATTCCAAATCATTCTACCATCAGCTGGAATCGCCGTACGCGCTTTATTCATACAAATATATTTGAAGAAATCTTTGATGAAATTGTACGTCAAGCGACGGAACACCGTATGGTGGGAGGACGTGCCTTGATGACAGATTCTACGCACATTAAAGCGAATGCCAATAAAAATAAATTTGTACATAAATTTAAAAAAGAAAAGCCAAAGTTTTATATAGAGGAACTAGAGGCTGCGGTTATGGAAGATCGTGAAGCTCATGAAAAAAAGAATTAAAACCTAGAAAGGAAAGTGATACCCCTACTAAAAAAATTCGTATAAGTACAACTGATCCAGATAGTGGCTTTTTAATGAGGGATGGAAAACCGAACGGTTTTCATTTCTTAGATCATCGTACGACTGATGCGAAGTACAATGTGATTACAGATACCTATATAACGGCTGGAAATGTAGCGGATTCCGAGCCGTATTTAGCACGCCTCCAAGCTCAAATTGATAAATTTGGATTCGAAGTTGAAGCTGTAGCACTTGATGCCGGTTATTTTACAGGTTATATCTGTAAGAAATTATCAGAACAGAATATATTTATGGTGATGGGGTATCGCCGATTTGGAAAACGGAATAAAGAAGTACCAAAAAGTCAATTTAAATATGAAGAAGAAACAGACGTATTTGCCTGTCCAATGGGATGTATTTTAGAATATGCGACAACGGATCGAGAAGGATACCGTCAATATAAATCTAATCCAACAGATTGTGCCGTTTGTCCATTGCGTGATAAATGTTTCTCAGAGAAACAAAAACAAAAAGTCATTACGCATCATATTTGGGAAGAATATAAAGATATCGCAAGAAAAAACAAATTAACAAGTACGGGTAAAAAGCTATATAAAGTACGCTGTTCTACAATTGAGCGGAGTTTTGCGGATGCCAAAGAACTACATGGTTATCGGTATGCCCGGTTTCGAGGGGTGAAGTATGTCCAAATGCAGGCCTATCTCACTGCAGCCTGCCAAAACATGAAAAAAATAGCCCTTCACCTGACCAAAAAGGGTCAGGTGAAGGGCTATTTTTTGTGTTTTTATCATGTATTACTATTTTGTACGAATTTCAGAATTCATACATTCCAGAGTGTAGGAAACCCTAAAGGGTTTCCAAACACTCTGAAAAAAAGTTACTTCTGTTTACAGAAGTAACTTTTTTTACATTAAGCTTTTTGTTTGACTTCACTAACCTTTTTCTCAGCTACAATGAAATGTGGTCTACGTTTCGTTTCGTAATAAATACGCCCGATATATTCACCAACGACACCTAGAAAAATGAGTTGAATGCCACCAATGAATAGTATGGCAGAAATCAAAGTAAAGTAACCTGGTACATCAATACCACCAACAATGATTTGGACAAATGTTGTGATTACATATAAAACCCCTAAAAGAGTTGTTAATAACCCAATATATATAGATAGACGTAATGGTTTGTTATTAAAAGAAATAACACCATCTATTCCGTAGTTTAATAACTTAGAGAAAGTCCACTTACTCTCTCCATCAGAACGTAATACATTTTCGTATTCAATGATTAATTCTTTAAATCCAATCCAAGAGAATAAGCCTTTTGAGAAGCGATTGTATTCACTTAAAGATAATAAGGAATCAACTGCTCTTCTACTTAAAAGTCTAAAGTCCCCAATGCCGTCTACTAATTCAATATCAACAAATTTATTCATAACTTTATAATATAGACGAGAGACGAAAGAACGAACAGGTGAATCACCTGTTCTCGTTCTCTTTGCAATAACTTGATCATAGCCTTCGTTATATCCTTCTACCATATCTTTTATTAGTGATGGAGGATGTTGTAAATCGGCATCCATAATTACTACTGCATCGCCTGTAGCGTATTTTAAACCAGCTAACATAGCAGCTTCTTTTCCGAAATTCCGACTAAATGATATATAGTGCACAGCTGAATCGGAGTTCGCTAAATCACGTAGAATATCTAATGTACCATCTTTACTACCATCATTCACAAAAACAAATTCATAATCGGTAGTTAATTTATGAATTTCAAGAGAAGTTTCAGAATAAAAGGCACGGAGTACCTTCTCCTCATTATAACAGGGTACTACTATTGAAAGAGTCATCTTTGACCCTCCTTGTTTGTAATGGTTTGTAGCAGTAATATGCATCTTTTTATATGAAACCCTCTTAAAGGATAGCTTCATTTTGTTGCATGTCTACTTGTTTTTTCGGAAAAAAGGAAGTTTTGCAGATCTATTCTTGTTTGTGAAAATAAATAAAGCTAAGCAAATGATTAATGAAACTATAGATATAATCATACCTAATTTGAAGTAAGGTGTGACATAATTCATTTCAATTATATGTGCTCCTTTTGTGATTGGGACACCAATAAATGCAGAATTTGCTTTAGTAAATTCTGTTTCTTTCCCATCGACCTTTATAGTCCAGCCTTTACTGTATGGAACAGATAGATACAATAACCCATCTTTACTTGAGTTAATTTCACCTTTTAAATAGTTATTTTTATAATAAATATTTTGGAGTCTATTTTCAGTTAGTTTTTTTGTTTTTTCTTGTATATTTTCGTAACTCACAATATTTGCTTGTAAGTCTTCAAGTTCATATTCACCTGGTGCATCGATAGAAATAGTTAGTTGATCCGGGCGGTCATCTTTCCCTAAATTATAAACGAATCTTTCTAAAGGATATGAATATGCACCAGTGTCTTCACCTTTACCCATGGTTTTTCCATTAACCGTTGCTTGGAATGAACCTTTATTTTTTACTTTTAATTCAACAATTAGATCTCCAGGGGTATTAGGAGGGTCAATAGGAACTATCATATTTCCATAACCATGGACAATAAGTTTGTTGTTATCTTTTTCCATGTTTTCTAATTTCATTTTTTCTATTTTGATAGGCACTGGCTTGGAATTAAGTTTCTTTTTATCAAAATGAGTTAATGAAAAATCTTTTAAATTATTAACGACTACAGCGTTTAATAATAATTGATCACGTTGAGCAAAGTTTAACTTAGAAAATTCTTCTTCACTTATACCGGATTCATATACATATCCTAATGGTAACGCATAATTGTTTTGATAAATGTTATATGGACCTACTTGTTTTAATAGTTTATATCCATAAGGGATATTCTTTGGATCCGTATCTGCGCTTAGTACGCGGTATTTTACACCTAACATATTTTCAAGTAGTAGTCGACTATCAGCTTGATAGAACATTGAAGGCGTATCGAATCCTTGGAATACGTTATATTTATTTTTCATAAAGTCATGAACATAATAATTAATCAAGCTTTGATACGTACTTGTACCATGATATCCTTGGAGCATTGGTGTGTTATGGGTGCTACCTGGGTTAAGAATACGATAAAAGTCTTTATCATGATCCTGTATATAACGAATAGCAGCAATTTCATCTTTATTATCATAACCCGGTGCATGTAAAGCCTCTGTTGTTGCATTTCTTTGTCCAAAAACAGTGCTAAGTATATTGTTAGCGTACATATAATTCATAGAGATTGTACTAACTAGAATATTCACAACAACTAAAAGTTGTATGAATGGTTTAGAAAGATAACGCCATAGGCATATCGTAACGATTGAAAGAGCGATGGTACCTATTAAGATGTTATCAACTACTTCTAATGGTTTATCATTTATATTTACTTTTCTATAAAATGCATAAATGAATAATCCGGTAGCCACTAATGAACTTATTATATAAAATGCTTTATGCTCTTTTTTATAAAGAATCATCCAATCTAAAATGTAGGCTATAGTTTGAGCGATTACAAATACAAATAAATAAAGCCATCTGTATTGCATTGCTGAAAAGCCATTGAATACAGAATATGTGTATGGAAGCATATATAGAATTAACATGAAAAATGTAAATAATAGTTTGTTTTTAACGAGCTTATCACGTATAAACAGTCCAAATACAATTAGAAATAAAATTAAAGCTGGAAAAGCTAATTGATGGTATTCAGCATCGTATATGAAGAAGATGCTTTCCATTAGGTTTTTATAAAATGTATCTTCAAAGAATAAAGGTATATCAAATTTCTTTGTTAATCTATCTGCACTAAATACAGCATTGACTGAAGGAATGAAGCAAACTGCGGCCAAGCCGAGTGATAATCCGTATAATAATCCGATTCTAATATAATAAGTTAGAAAAGAAACTATAGTTTTATTTTGCCGTGTAGCAAAGTATTGGAAAAATGCGTAAATAAAAATAAAAATACTTGTGATAAAAGCAAAATAAAAGTTTGATGCTAACATTAAGGTAGCAGCAAATAGGAAAAGTCCTCTTTTCTTTTCTATAATATACCTATCAAGTCCCCATATTACTAAGGGTAAAAATACAATAGCATCTGCCATGAAGTCCCAAAGTAATGAGTGACGCATAAAGGTAATACATCCACCATACATAATAGTAGCAATAAAAGATGAGAATACTGTTTTATTATGATAACGTAAAGAACCATACATAAATAACATAGCTAAAAAGTTTTTTAAAACACTTATGTATAATTTCATATCATAAATTTGTTCAATATTTAATTTAGGAAGTAGCAGCGTAATCCAGAACAAAGGCGCTGTACTATAGTAATAACTAAACTCTCCAAATAAATCTCCACCTAATCCGTAATCAAAAGACCAAAAAAGATTACCATCCTTAAAGGCGTGCTGCAGGAGAAATGAAAAGAAACCAAATTGACTTAATGCATCACCTGTACCGGAAAATATTTGATCAGATGTTAAAAAGAAATAGTGAAAAGCAAAAGCGAATAGTAATAAGAATGGAATGATAATAAGGGTGCTTTTGTTTAAAAAAGTTCTATTGTCATGCTCTAAGTTCATTAAAATTCGTGAACCTCCTTTTAAAATTCATTTAACATACCATTTTTGCGATGTACATAAAAACACACCGTTGCTGAAAGGTGTGTTTTTAGTTTTAGTATGGAAAGATAATGTATCGCTCTTGTATAGTATAATTTACAATCGTTAGCTTACAAAGATACCATCTTTTAGTATAAAGCATTTCCAGAAAGTAAGTCAATTTAGCTATAGAGTATAGGATTTGCTTTTATGAATAGTAATCTTACATATTTATTTATTACTTTTAGTGGGGATGAGTCCTAAATTGTAGTGTGCGAAATAAAAAACTCCAAATGCTTTTTCACTATAGTGAAAAAGCATTTGGAGTTTAAATGTTTTTACCAGCCAACTTTTTATTTACGAATCCTAAAATTAACCCACGTATTTGAGGATCAATGGCAAGACCGATAATACCGTATAGTATACCGGTAAGTGTTAAAGCAACTAGTGGTGGTAAGTTAATTAATATGATGCGGTATAGTCCGTAACTAATTGCAAACGCTAAGCTATTAAATATAATCCCTTTAAATAATAATTCGAACCCTTTACGAACGAATAAAGTAAAGCCAATTAATAAAGTAACTTCAGTAAGGATAGCTGCAACAGCAGCTCCCATCATTCCGAATTTACTACCTAATACGATGTAACTTATGATGGCAACAGCTAATCCAATCCCCATCGTTGTAGTACGTTTCCACTGTTGACCAATCGTTGTTAAATTATCAGCAAGTGGATAGTTAATTGATTGTAAAATAACCATAAAGGCTAAAATAGCAAGTGCATTACCGGCTGGTGCGTATTTTTCACCTAATAAGTTAACAATCCAAAAGCTTGGGTCAGCGATAAATGGAATCGAGATGCCCATTCCTAAGAAAGACATAAGCTTTAATTCGAAATGAGATAATTTTCTATGCTCATCAATGTTGTTTTCGTTTCCGAAAGCGAATAATTTTGGATAAAATGCTGCTGCGATTACACCCGGTATTTGATACAATACTGCTGGTATTTTTGATGCAGCTCCAAAGAATCCAACCTGTTCATATGATGAAACTTTTTCTAAAATAATGGGACCTAATTGTGGCAAGAGCATAATGATGATTCCATTGATTGTGAAAACAAGTAATTGATCTAAAATGCCTCTATGCCAACCTTTATGAATGGTTGTGTAGCGTATCACCATCATAAATGCGATTAGTCCTGCTACAAGGCTTGATAGCCCATACATTGCAGCAACCATCATAAGTGACCATTTAAAGTACATTCCAAGTAAAAGAGCCGCTGCCGCTGTTACACCTTGTAATACAGAGATGATAGCTGTGAACTGCATACGTTCTGTTACTTGGAAGTAAGCCATTCCGACACCTTGTAAAGTTGCTCCGAACATTGTTGGTAATACGACCCAGTATACCATCGCGCGTAAATAAGCATCGGGATAGGAAAACTGTGCAAAAATAGCGAAGAGTACAGAAATCACCACAGCTAATACGAAGCGGACACGTAAATAGCTACTGATTAATTCGCTAATATTGGCACCGTTTTTTGTTCCTTCACGCATAAATGTATGCGTCAAACCTGCGTCTGTAAAGTAACAAATGACAGCAGAGACAGCTAATGCGGTTGTAAACATACCATAATCATTAGGTGAAACATATCGTGCAAAGAGAATGGTAGCAATAGCGAGTACGAATTTAACGATAATATTTCCTACAAAGAGGTAGGAAGCGTTTTTAAGGATTTTATTTGTTTTCATTGAAAAGACCTTTCTATTCTCTAGGACTTGGCTTGTCCTATTTGTAACAATAATTTGTGTACAAAAAGAATGTTTGAAATCATATTTTTTGCTTAAGAAAACATAAATTTAATTCGAACGAACCAAAGCATTGCATATAATTTTTTACTGCGTTTCCCATTTTTCGAATAAATTTTACGACAATATTTCTTTATGTCTTTTTTTATTAAGTTCATTTGTGTTTTTTCTAATTTAGGGTTCCCTTTAATATAAATACAAGCATTGTTAATGACTGTGTACGGGAATAAATAAGTCTCAAGAATTTCAATGAGTTCTGCAGAATTTTTTGTTAGTAATGCTTGAGATTTTTTATGAACCCATTCTCTCATACGGTTGAATATTTCTAATTCCTTCGTTGTTTTTAATTCGTAATCTTTATATTTTGAAGAAAGATTTCCTTCTGATAAGATTCGATAATATGTTAAGTATTCATCTACATAACATACATTTGTTACGCTCATTAATTTAAATAAGAACTCCAAGTCTTCTCCCCAACTACAGCCAGGTGTAAAGCGAATGTTGTGATCCATAACAACGGATCGTTTGAAAATCCAAGTACTTGTTTGAGCAACAACTTGATGTGTTAAGAAAGCCTTTGTCATATCACCTTTAATAAAATTCGTTGTATGCTCTACTTTCTCTCCAGTTTCTTCATAGAAATTCATATAGCCACAGTAACAAGCATCCATACTGTTTTTATGCATACTTTCGATTTGTTTCTCTATTTTCGTTTGCTCCCATAAATCATCACTATCAAGAAAGGCAACATATTCTCCACTAGCATTTTCAATTCCTGTATTACGAGCGACGGATACCCCTTGATTTTTTTGGTGGACGTATTTTACTTGTCCTGGATACTTTTGTACAAGACTTTTTACAATAGAAGGTGATTGATCTTTGCTCCCATCGTCTACAATTACAATTTCAATATTTTCGTAGGTTTGATTTAGTATTGATTGCATCGTTTCTTCAATGTATTTTTCCGCATTATAAAGCGGTATAACGACCGAAACGAGTTGTTTTTGTTCCATCATAAAATTTTATCTCCTCAAATTTTTTATGTTTTGCATCGTATATACAAGCCTTTTTAAAGGAAGAAGATCACAAGAACATCTGTATAAGTTTACCGCATATAATCTTTGTAAATCAACTTTCTATTATTGTACTTTGTACAAAAATGTCCGCATTATATAACGGAATAATGTATAGGTATAATATGATTTTATATTTTAAAAATTACATAGCTGAAAGGAGAAGGTGAAATGTTAGGTCAATTTATTCGAAGGTATAATTGGATCCTTTTGGGAATTATCATAATTGTTGGCTTTTTACTTCGTTTTATAACGTTACAAACACATGGCATTGATTTGAGTATAGCTAGTGATGATGTAGGTTATCAAAAATCAGCAAAGATTTTATTAGAAACGGGAATGCTAACATATCATGATCCTGCCAAACCAACTATTCACATTATGCCTGGTTTTCCAGCTTTATTGGCTGCTGTGTTTTATTTCTTTGGTAGTGGTAGTAGTGGTTTATTTGTAGCTAAATTAATCATTATAATTTTTGGGATAGCGAGTATTTATATGACGTATAAGATTGGGACATATTTGTTGAATCCCGCAGCAGGATTAATAGCGGCATTATTATTAGCAATCTATCCTCCGGAAATAGTTATCGAAAATGTAACATTAACAGAAGGACCATTTTTATTCTTCTCACTAGGATTATTATACTGGAGTTTAAAATTAGCTGATACACATTCAACGAAAGATTTTTTGATTGTATTAGCTTTCTACTTCTTAGCACTATATTTCCGCGTGCAAATCGCCTTATATCCAGTATTGCTGTTTGCATATCTTGTAATGAAGCGTTATCCGTTTCATATTATGGTGAAACAAGCACTTATAAGTATAGGAATAGCCCTTATAGTACTTGGGCCGTGGTGGGCCCGAAATTACATGCAATTCAATAAATTCATACCTTTAACTGCTGGAGCAGGGAATCCATTATTACTTGGAACATATCAAGGAGAAGGGTATCCGGAAGGTAAGGATATGGGAGAGCTTGAAGTGGAATTGCATGCAAAATACCCTGATCTAGAAGCACATGAGTTTATGGAATTAGAAGAAAAAATTGCTATAGATAAAATGAAAGAATGGTGGAAAACAGATAAAGAGTCTATGATTCGAAGCTATTTAATTTTAAAACCGGAAATTCTTTGGAAGAAACCGTATTATTCTATAGAGCATAATATTGAAGTTTTTGATGTTTCCGCAAAAGATATGAATGAGATTTATGATTTCATAAAACAGATATTTTTCATATGTACAGTACTTTCCTTTGTTTTTCTTTTGAGTAGGTGGAGAGAGACTACATTTCTATGGTTAATCCTTCTATTTCAAACGTATTTAACGTGCCTGTATGTGGCATATGAACGATATGCACTACCATTAATTCCGTTTCTATTTATTATAATTGGGATAGGGATTGTAGTAACTGTTGGAAAGATTAATAAACTACTATTTCAAAAGAGAAAATTTTAAATAGTAAAAGCTCCTTAATTTTTTATTGAAATTAAGGAGCTTTTGTTTGATATATTCATTTTTTGACGGAAGGTTATTCTTTATCTGTTATCTTTAATTTTTGTTTTAATAGTGCATAATCTTGCGTTAACGTTACAAGTTGATGGTGCAGTTTGGAGATTTTTCGTGTTAA
Organism: Bacillus clarus; assembly: GCF_000746925.1. Lineage (GTDB taxonomy): Bacteria > Bacillota > Bacilli > Bacillales > Bacillaceae_G > Bacillus_A > Bacillus_A clarus. The sequence continues at coordinate 2,258,808 of NZ_JMQC01000008.1, read as the reverse complement.
GTCAAAAATTAAGATGAAACAAAATAAAAGTCCGAATAAGAATAAAACAGATGGAGGATATTCTACTTTCAGTAATTTTCCGATCCAATTTATTATTTTATCGGTAGAACTTAAAATTGCCATTGAAATACAAACAAAAATCCATAGAATGGCATATTTTGTTTCTAAAGCTCCACGACGAATAGAGTTAATGATTAATAAAAATAATAATAGAATAAAGATAAATGAAAAGGTAATTACAGGCATTCATTATCAACCTTTCACGATTTTTTGCATTAATATAGCGAGGCTTACTTTAATCATATAATATGCAGATTTTAAAGGTGTAATAGAAGATTGTCCACCTTGTCGTTCTTGCATATTTACAGATATTTCGTTAATGCGAAGTTTTTTCTTTTTTAAATGAATAAGAACTTCTGGTTCTGGATAATCTTTTGGATAATTATGTGCAAAAATTTTAATGACTTCTCGATTGATAGCACGGTATCCAGAAGTTGGATCCATAAATGTTTGTTTTGTTAATACTTTTAATAAGGCAGTGAAATAAAAAATACCAACTCTTCGTGAAATACTACCTTTATATGCAGTTTTTTCTGTAAATCGTGAACCTAATACCATATCACATTGATCTTCAGCAATAGGTTGGATGATTTTATATAAATCATCAGGATTATGTTGTCCATCGGCATCAAATTGAATAGCGATATCATAATCATTCTCATAAGCGTATTTATACCCAGTTTGTACAGCCGATCCGATACCTAAATTATAGGGTAGGTTTACAAGATGGACTGGGAATTCTGTTACAATTTTAGCTGTTTTATCTTGTGAACCATCATTAATTACACAAATATCTAACTCTGAAAAGTGTTCTTTTAGTTCTAAAAGTCTTATTAATGTATCTGCAATTGCTTCCTCTTCATTATAAGCAGGAATAATAATTAAAGTTTTGGGTATTGAAATCGGTACCTCAACAGACATATTGCACCATCCCTTATATGTTAATAGATATGATCATTATTTTTAACGAACATTATCTACTATACCATTAATTGTATACCAAAATAAAGGACAAGGTAGTGAATTGGGGAATTCTGTAAATGCATTTCAGGTATGGAACTTTATATTTCCATATAATTTAGAATAAAACAAAGCGCACAGGTGAACATATAGAAGTGTTTGCTTGTGCGCTTTGTTTTTACATATTCCATGGTTTATTTAAAGTTAATACTTCTGCCATCTCCTTACTTTTTAAACGGCCTCTTTTTCGACTTTCTGCACGCTCTGAACCTGTTTTATGCAACCAATGCTCTTCCTCGGTTTCTGGTAATACTTGTGGTACAGAAGAAGGTTTTCCATCTTTTAATGCAACGAATGTAATAAAGCAAGTAGCAGCGATACGGCGTTCTCCTGCTAATAAATTTTCTGCGATAACTTTCACAAATACTTCCATGGATGATTTGCCAGTATAGCAGACAAATGCTTCGTAACAAACAGAATCAGCTTGATGGATTGGTGTTAAAAAATCAACGGAATCAATAGATGCTGTCACGCAATGTTTACGGCTATGTCTCGCTGCTGCAATAGAGGCAATACTATCAATTTCTGCTAATAGTTTTCCACCAAATAATGTTTGATGGTTGTTTAAATCATTTGGAAAAACACGTGTTGTTTTAATTGCTTTCGATTCTCTCATAAATTTCTTTTCCATATAATCAGCCCCTAGTTTACGTTTTCAATCAGAGTGACATGTTCTTTATGACATAAAAGGAGTGTTAATTCCTATTGAATTTTACCGGACATTGAAACAAGTAAAATCTATTTTTAGAGGAGTGTTAATACTTCTGCAAGTGTATTCATGTAACTGAAAGAAAATTTATTTTGTATAAAATGTAGTGTAAAAGAGGATTCGCTTACATTGCAAGTGAAAAGTGAAGACCGCACATTTGTCATATAAATTCCCTATCAGCTATGCACCTATTCATGATAGAATCGTTTTGTTATGAATGGAAATAGAGGTGCAATGGACATATGAATCATATACAAACAGGTTTTTCATCTTTTTTCAGTAAAATAATTATTGGTATGTTGCTCATGTTTTTTGCGTACACTTGCTGGACAGCTTTTGAGACGAGCAAACAATTTTTTGGAGGAAGTACGACAAGCCTAGCGATTGTTTTAGGGATTTTTATCATACTTCTTTTGTTAATTGCATCTATTTTGCAATATCGGTTTACAGATAAGCAATTCCTTATCTTCCTTCTTAGCGCATCTATACTTGTTAGACTTCTTGTAGTGTTTTTTGTGGATACGCCATTTATTGGTGATATGAAATCTACGTATGAATCTGCAAAACAAGTTGCGCTTGGGAATAACGTAGATGCTGTAAGTCAGTTACCTTTCATTATTTACGAATCATTAATTATTCGCGTATTTGGCGATACAACATTTATGTTACAACTATGTAATATCTTATTCTGCGCCGGAACGTCATTTTTCATTTATCGTATAGCGTCGATGGTATTTCAAGAAGAATGTGGACGAATAGCCTCCATATTTTATGCTTTGTATATCCCAAACATTCTTCTGAGTTCAATATTAACTGCAGAACCAATGGCGATATTTTTATTTTATTGTGCTTGTTACATACTGCTACATAAAGGCTTGAGTCATTCTTACATGTGGATCGTTTCTGCAATTTTGTTTGCTTTTAGTAACATGATTTTCCCTATAGGTTTATTCTTCCCTATTTTTATAATTGGCTACGTGTTATTAATTGAAATGTTTCAATCAGCAACGAAGCAAGGTGTACTGTTAAAAACGATAGGTGTACTTGCTATGTTTTATGCTACTCATTTTGGCGTGAATTATGGCATTCAAGCGATGGGGATGCCACAATATACTATTTCTAATGAGACGTATGTGCAATCTGTTTTGATAGGTAAGCAACAAAGTAAAACGGAAACAGTTCAGAGTCAAAATATGAAAGAACATATAGATCAAAAATTAAAAGAAATAGAGACGGAGCGGTATACTTTTTTAAAACCAACTATAGCTCAGTTATTAGATGAAGGAATGAATTCTGTAGTTTTTAAATGTGAAAAACTTATATACATAGCGATAACTTTATTTATGACGATTGCTCTGTTGCATTTTCTTATTAGGAAGCAACAAAATGAAGGGTATATGTTATTCACACTGCTCGTTTTGGGCTATATCGGTGCTAAACTTTGTAATATTGACGTAGCATACAGTAATTTAGCGGTACCAAGTTTATTTATTTTGCAAAGTTTTGGTGTTTATATGAGTTACTTCTATTGTCAAAAAATCTTTTTTAAAAAATAAAAGAATCCACTTAGGATTCTTTTATTTTTATCTACTGCTGTTAAATTTATTCAAGACAGCTCTTCTCGATATTTTTGTTCTTTTGTAATGGTATAAAATAAGAGAATTCCATTCGGAATTCTCTTAATGACCTTTATTTATTTTTGCATGTGTTTTAAAGAAAACTGGGAAATGTACATTATATATAACAGTGACGACACGTATAATGAATGTTACGAGTAAACAAATATAGAACGCCAATACGTGTGCCCCCATTGAATATGTGATTAGGAAGCTAATTGCCCCTAAAATAGAAGCAATGGCATAAATTTCTTTACGGAACACATAAGGGATATCTTGAGCGCATATATCGCGCAAAATACCGCCTCCAATACCTGTAATAACTCCCATCGAAACAACTAAAAATGAAGCGTCGACGTGATGTGACATCGCTGCATTCGCACCGATAGCTGTAAAAACCCCTAAGCCAACAGCGTCGGAAAGCATAATAACAACTTGAAGCTTATTAATACGCTCAAAAAACATACAAGTAAATAATGCTGATAATACGCTGACGAAAAAGTAAATTGGTTTTACAAATGCGACAGGAGGTAGGTTACCAATCATAATATCACGAATAATACCGCCACCTAGTGCAGTAGCTACAGCTAAACAAAGGACACCAAACAAATCCAAATCTTTTTTTAAACCAACTAATGTACCAGAAATGGCAGCGGCGATAATGCCAAGAAACGTAAATATTTCGATTAATAACATTGCTCTAATCCCTTCCTCCTAAAGATGTTCCAGAGAAAAAATATACACTAAAGTTATGGAAATAACAATTACTTTTCGTTACATGTAGAAAAATGAATAAAATGCATGAAGAAAGCGTTTGAAAATGTGAAAAAATAGCTATATATAAATTGAATTAGGGGTTTTGTAGATTGAAGGTTAGGATAATATTAGTGGATGTATATAATGAGTTATTTTTTAATTTTTATAAACGGATTTATATTGTGCGGATATTTGTAGTATAGTTAAAATCGAGAAAGTAAGTTCCAATAATTTCTTTTTTAGAAGATAATATTATTTAATAGGATAATATTTCGTACTTATTATTGGGCTTTGTTTGATTGTTTTTGGTCCAAAAATAGTTCTCGAATTAAATATGAGTTATGTTATAATTGCTAGGTGTATTTAGAATGATATAACTATGATTAAAAGATAATGGAATGATTTTGTATGGAGGTCTCGGAATGTTAGCAAATCAAGCTAGGATTAGATTTGAGCATTTTTTGCTCTTTTTTATTATTTTACAGCCTGTTTTAGATTTATTAACGTCTCTTAGCATTGAGTTATTAAAAGTAAATGCGACAGTTGGAATTATGGTGAGGTTCCTCATTATGGCCATGGGTGGTATTTATATTTTAATTCAGGCAAAAGAAAGAGAAAATAGGAAGTTTTTAATTTATCTTGTATTACTAGCAGTAGTATTAGGGATAGGATTCATTAATAATAAATTGATCAAGAGTCCTATTGTATTGTTCGAAGAAGTTAAATTCGTTGGAAAAGCATTGTTTATATATACTATGCTTGCTTCATACATTTTAGCTTTGAAATCATTAAAGAAAACAATAAATATTAGCGATAAAATTAGAAATAACATTGTGTATGCTACATTAATTATTAATGTTGTAATGGTTGTTTCTATTACAACAGGTACAGATTTTGGTAGTTATGAGTGGATGAAAGTTGGTTCACGTGGTTGGTTCTTTGCAGGGAATGAATTAGGATCAATTTTAGCTATCATTTTCCCTATAGTAGTACTATATTCTATTCAAAAAACAAAAGGTATTACGAGTGTCTTATACTGGATTCCATCGCTGTTAATGATTTACTCTTTAATCCAGGTTGGTACGAAGGTAGGTATGGGATCAATAGGTGCTACTTTGGCAGTGGCAATTGGTATTATACTACTCCAGTTAGTATTTGACAGAAAAAACCCGAACAAGAAATCTCTTTTACTTAATGGGATAATTGCTATCATCCTATTAGCTGGTGTTGTTGGAACATTTAAACAAACACCATTAGCGCAAAATATGGGTATTCATAATAACTACTTAACGGAACAAAATGCAGCACAACAACAACAAAAAGAAAAAGAAATTAAAGATAAACTGATAAAAGAAAAAGAAGAAAAGCAGCATAAGGTTGAAAAACCAGAAGAAAAGGCAAAAGTTGAAGCTGAGGTTAAGAAAGAACTTGAGAAAGAGCAAAAGAAAGAAAATCAAGAAAACCTCATCTTTAGTGGACGTCAAGTATATGAAGAAAGACATAAGCAGTTCTTTAAAGAAGCTCCGATGTCACAAAAGCTGTTAGGAATGGGTTACGCAGGTAACTTTAAATATAATGAACAAAAGCAGCCGGATCCAAAATTAATTGAAATGGACTTCCACGATTGGTTTTATGATTTTGGAATTATCGGTTTTGCGTTAATGATGATTCCGTTTATCTATTACGGCTTAAGAATTTTGCTTGCATGTATTACAAGGTTTAAAGAGATATTTAATATAAAATATGGAATGATTGCAGCGAGCTTAGTGTTAGCACTAGGTATTGCATATACTGCAGGACATATTTTGACGGCGCCAGGTGTTGGTATTTACTTTGTAGTGGTGTTAGCTTATCTAATTGTAGATTTAGAAATTGAATGATAAAAATAAAAGCTAACTTTTGTTAGCTTTTATTTTTTAGTACAGTAAAATAAGAGCTAGACGGAAGTGCAGCGAGGATTTAAAGGAGGAAAAAACATGAAAATATTGCATATGAATGCAGGAGCAGAGGATGGGGGAGGAAAGACACACATTATTTCACTTCTCGATCAGTTCTCAACTGATGAAGTAGAATTGGCAGTATTTGAAGATGGTATTGTTGCGAAAGAAGCGAGAGAACTAGGAATAAAAGTTCATGTGTTTTCACAAAAGTCTCGCTACGATTTATCCATTTTAAAAAATATAAGTGAATTTATTAACAAGGAAAAATTTGATATAGTCCACACGCATGGTCCTAGAGCAAACTTTTATGTTTCTCTTTTGAAAAAGAAAATCGCAGCGAAGTGGGTAACGACAATCCATAGTGATCCATTTCAAGATTTCACAAAGCAAGGCATAAAAGGATGGATTTTTACAAAGTTAAATTTAAAGGCTTTAAAGAATATAGATTTATTCTTTGTTGTCACAAATCGATTAAAATCAAGCTTAGCGCAAGTAGGTATTTCAAACGAAAAGATGCACGTTATTTATAATGGAATTGATTATGACAAGGAAAAAGCACAAGGTTATAATAAGCAAGAAATGTTTAATATTGATGAAGATGTGTTCACAGCAATTCAAGTGGCACGTTTGCATCCTGTTAAGGGACATGAAGTATTATTTGATGCATTGAAGCAAACAAAATTAACGAAAATTAAAGTGTTATTAGTAGGAGACGGCCCATTAGAAGAAGAGCTTAAGGCATTAGCTACTGAAAAAGGAATCAATGATAAAGTTGAGTTTTTAGGGCACCGTCAAGATGTGAAGCAACTATTTGCATCATCACATGTTAATTTATTAACATCTCATAGTGAAGGATTTCCACTAGTTTTATTAGAGGCAGCAAACCAGCGTGTACCATCTATTGTTACGAGGGCAGGGGAAATTGAACCATTGATTGCAGATGAAACATATGGCTGGATTGTACCAACGGGAGACGGTAAAGCGTTAGCGGGCGCATTAGAGGAAGCTTATGAGAAGTGGAAAACAGGCGAATTAGCTGTGATGGGAAAACATATTTACGAACATGCTGCAATGAATTTCTCATTACACAAATTATATGAAGATACGAAGGAAACGTATAAACAATTAATAGCTAAAAATCTTTAATAATAGGAAGGATTATAATTATGGTAGTACAAACAGTTGATATTTTGGGTGTTCCTTTCTCTACAATGACAATGGAAGAGACGGTCCAATATTTAATGAAGCAGTTAGAAACGGAACAACCCCATACTTTTCAAGTGGTAACGGCAAATCCAGAAATCGTTATGTGTGCAAAAAAAGATGAGAAATTCCATCAAACATTATTGAAAACAGAGTTAATTACGCCTGATGGTATTGGTGTTGTAAAAGCGAGTGGTATGTTAGGTACACCATTACAAGAGCGCGTAGCAGGATTTGATTTAATGTGTAATTTACTTGAAAAATTATCCGAAGAAAATAAGCAAGTATCTGTGTTCTTATTAGGGGCAAAGCCTCATGTTGTAAAAGGTGCAGCCGATCACTTAACAAAAACTTATTCAGCTGTATCGATTGTTGGTACACAGGACGGATATTTTAAGCAAGAAGAAGAAGAGAATATTATTTCACGCATTCAAGAAGCAAAACCTGATTTATTACTTGTAGCTCTTGGGTTCCCAAGGCAAGAAAACTTTATTCAAAATAATAAAGATCGCTTGCAAACGAAGATGGCTGTTGGTGTAGGCGGTAGTTTAGATGTATGGGCAGGGGAGGTAAAGCGTGCGCCGAAATGGATTCAAGCAATTCATTTAGAGTGGTTTTATCGATTATGTAGTAATCCAACACGCTGGCGTCGTCAGTTAGTGCTAGCTGAGTTTTTAAAAGAAGTAATGCGTTCGAAAAAGTAGCGAGATTTCGCTACTTTTTTATTTACCCTGGTTTAATGGATGATAATCTTATTCGTAGCTATTGATAAAACATTTACTTTCAGGGAATGATGAAGAAGAAATTTTACACGAAAGTATTTTACTTATACAATTCACACATGTAAAATGATGTGTAAAGACACCTGTGTAAGGAGGACTTCTTGTGGGCAAGGTAAAAGAAATTTCAAAGCGAAAGCTTCTTGGAATAGCGGGGCTTGGTTGGCTATTTGATGCGATGGATGTTGGAATGCTTTCATTTATCATTGTAGCATTGCAGAAAGAATGGGGATTAAGCAGCCAAGAGATGGGGTGGATAGGTAGCATTAACTCGATCGGAATGGCAGTTGGAGCACTTGTTTTTGGAATATTAGCAGATAAAATAGGACGAAAATCGGTCTTTATTATTACATTATTATTATTTTCTATCGGTAGTGGTTTAACAGCTTTAACAACGACATTAACGATGTTCCTTGTTTTGCGTTTCTTAATTGGGATGGGGCTCGGTGGAGAACTTCCAGTTGCATCTACTCTTGTATCAGAAAGCGTTGAAGCGCATGAACGCGGCAGAATAGTTGTGTTGTTAGAAAGTTTTTGGGCTGGTGGCTGGCTAATTGCGGCTCTTATTTCTTATTTTATTATTCCGAAGTACGGCTGGGAAGTTGCAATGGTATTAAGTGCAGTTCCAGCTCTATATGCTTTATATTTAAGATGGAATTTACCTGATTCACCAAGATTTGAAAAGGTTGAAAAAAGGCAGTCTGTTATTACAAATATAAAAGCGATTTGGTCTGGAGAATATCGTAAAGCAACAATTATGTTATGGGTTTTATGGTTTTGTGTGGTCTTCTCTTATTATGGAATGTTCCTTTGGTTACCGAGCGTAATGGTAATGAAAGGTTTTAGCTTAATAAAGAGTTTTCAGTATGTATTAATTATGACATTGGCACAGCTTCCAGGGTACTTTACAGCTGCCTGGTTTATTGAACGTCTTGGTCGTAAATTTGTCTTAGTTACGTATTTAGTTGGGACAGCATGCAGTGCTTACGTATTTGGAATCGCTGATTCGTTGACAACATTAATAGTTGCAGGGATGCTCCTCTCTTTCTTTAACTTGGGTGCATGGGGGGCATTATATGCTTATACACCTGAGCAATATCCGACAGTGATTCGAGGTACGGGTGCAGGAATGGCGGCAGCATTTGGTCGTATCGGTGGGATTCTTGGACCGTTATTAGTAGGTTATTTAGTTGCTTCACAATCCTCACTTTCGTTAATCTTTACTATTTTTTGTGGATCGATTTTAATCGGAGTACTTGCAGTAGTTGTACTTGGTCAGGAAACGAAGCAACGGGAGTTAGTATGAGGAGAAAAGGAAGCTGAAGAGGCTTCCTTTTTCTATTTATCTAATAAATAGTGGTATAGTAAAGAGAAAGTAAGGTTAGAAAAAGGGATTGTTTCTTACTAAAGCGAATGTATACAAAAGGACATATGTACAAAAGAATTAGGTGGTTGGATAAATGAAAATTTTAATTATCATGGAAGAAGCAGAAACCCGAGACAAATTAATTGAGGCATGTAAAGAAAATATGCGGAATGTGGAGTGTTTTGAAGCGAGAACAGGAATGGAATCTCTGCAAATTATGAAAAAACATACACCAGCTTTCGTTTTTTTAAATACGCAATTAGCAGATGGTACAGGATTTGAATTCTCCAACCTATTACAACAAATAAATTGTTATACGAAGTTTATTTTCGTTGGTAAGAATATAGAAGAGGCAATCACAGCCTTTCGTTTTCAAGCGTTTTATTATTTATTGCAACCATTTCATGAGGAAGATTTAAATTTTCTCCTATATAAAATGGAGAGCGAACTAGGAAAGAAAACAAGGAGTTCCTTGCGTAAACTTCCAATTGAGAGTCATGAAGGAATTACATATATTTTTCCGGAAAATATTATATATGTAAGTAAGAATAAAGAAAATAAAACAGTTTCTATTTATACAACCAATAATCAGTATATTTCAACATATACGCTTCAAGAATTAGAAAATAAATTAACTACATACGATTTTTTACGTGTCCATAAAAGTTACTTAATTAATATGAAATATGTGCAAGAGCTCAAACCTTATTATAACGGGACGTATAATCTTTATTTAGAAAGGTATGATGAGCAGCCGATTCCTGTGAGTAGAAACTATGTGAAACGACTTCGAAATAAAATCGAGCTATGACAGGTGATGAAAGAATTTCAACATGATAATGTAAAAATCCTTCATGATAAGGAGGATTCAAGTTAAATATTCAGAAAATTTAGTACAATCTCCTCTAAGGAGTAGTATTGGGGGGATTGTATGTGAAGATGTTGAAATCAATTTTACTTTGGGGGGTTATTGCTACCTTAGGGGCAGTCGCTTTTGGCGTAATAGCCTTATCGCAAGGTGAGACAATTAATGCGGTATGGCTTTTAGTGGCTGCTGTGTCAGTATATGCAATTGCTTATCGTTTTTATAGTAGGTTTATCGCTAGAAAAGTGTTTGATCTAGATAATAATCGGCAAACACCTGCTCATACGTTAAATGATGGGAAGGACTATGTACCGACGAATAAATGGGTATTATTCGGTCATCATTTTGCAGCGATTGCTGGTGCGGGGCCTCTAGTAGGACCGATTTTGGCAGCACAGATGGGATATTTACCAGGAACCATTTGGATTATTGTAGGAGTAGTGATTGCTGGTGCTGTACAAGATTTTGTAATTTTATTCGCTTCCATGAGACGTAACGGAAAATCATTAGGTGAAATGATTAAAGATGAGATTGGACCTGTTACAGGTTTGATTGCGATGATTGGTATTTTAGGGATTATGATTATTTTATTGGCGGTATTAGCTTTAGTAGTCGTGAAGGCACTTATAGGAAGTCCGTGGGGGATGTTTACAATTGCGGCAACGATTCCGATTGCGATTTTAATGGGAGTTTATATGCGATACATTCGTCCAGGAAAAGTTGGTGAAGGATCAGTTATTGGCATTATCTTACTTATCTTATCTCTTGTCGGAGGACAGTATGTAGCTGAAAATCCGACGCTTGCGAGCATGTTTACTTTTAGTGGTGAAACAATCGCTATTATGCTTATTGTATATGGATTTATCGCATCTGCATTACCAGTTTGGATGCTTCTAGCACCACGTGATTATTTAAGTACATTTTTAAAAGTTGGTACAATTGTTGGATTAGCAGTCGGTATTTTAATTGTAGCTCCAGATTTGCAAATGCCAGCTGTTTCTAAGTTTATTGATGGGACGGGGCCGGTGTTTTCTGGGAACCTATTTCCATTCTTATTTATTACAATTGCTTGCGGTGCTGTATCTGGATTCCACGCTCTAGTTTCTTCAGGTACTACGCCGAAAATGATTGAACAAGAAAATCACGCACAGCCAATTGGTTACGGAGCAATGTTAATGGAATCGTTCGTTGCCGCAATGGCAATGATTGCAGCTTGTGTATTAACACCAGGAACTTATTTCGCTATTAACAGTCCGGCGGCACTTATTGGAACGGATGTATCACAAGCAGCTCAGGTTATTTCTTCGTGGGGATTTGCTATTACACCTAATGAGTTAAAAGAACTTGCTGTTAATGTTGGGGAACAGACCATTTTATCACGCACAGGCGGTGCACCGACATTAGCAATTGGGATGGCATATATATTTTCACAAGTAATAGGTGGAACAGCGATGATGGCATTTTGGTACCATTTTGCCATTTTATTTGAAGCGTTGTTTATTTTAACAACAATTGATGCTGGAACACGTGTAGGTCGATTTATGATTCAAGATATTTTAGGACATGTGTATAAACCATTTGCAAAAACAGATTCTACATTAGCGAATGTTGTTGCAACGACATTATGCGTACTAGGCTGGGGATATTTCTTGTATCAAGGGGTAATAGATCCACTTGGTGGAATTAATACATTATGGCCACTCTTCGGTATTGCCAACCAAATGTTAGCTGGAATTGCGTTATTACTTGGAACGACAATTTTGTTCAAAATGGGGAAAAAGGCATATGTTTGGGTGACACTTATTCCAACAGTAGGATTACTTATTGTAACAATGACGGCTGGTTATCAAAAGCTATTTCATGAAAATCCAAAGATCGGATTTTTATCACATGCGAAGGTTTTTCAAGGTGCATTGGATGATGGAAAGATATTAGCGTCAGCTAAAAATGTCGCACAAATGAAACAAATTATTTTAAATGATTATATTGATGCAACACTTTGTGGAATCTTTATGTTAGTTGTAATTGCGGTGCTAATTGCAGCTATTCGAATTTGGATTCAAGTGTTGCAAAATAAGACAACACCTTTAAAAGAGGCACCATATATTCCAAGAAATGAAAGCGAGTCGAGAAATTATGCTTAAAGCGATCAGGAAAGTATGGGGAAGGAGAAAACAATTTATTAGTTTACTTGTTGGAGTTCCGAGCTATGAAACATATGTGAATCATATGAAATTGCATCACCCAGAAAAGCAAATTTTATGTCAAAAACAATTTTTTGCCGAGGCACAAGAAGCTAGATTTAATGCAAAGGGCGGAAAAATATCACGATGTTGTTAATGAAAAAGGAGCGGATTTCCGCTCCTTTTTTGTGTTTTTGTTGTTTCACGTGGAACAACAAAAACACAAAAAACTTTGGGAATTATAGGGATTTCGTATACAATAAAACAAGGAAAGGGAAAGATGGAAAAGAAAAGTAGGGAGATTATTTTATGTTAAGGGATTTATTTGTAAATACAACAATAATTCTTTCCTTTACCTTTGTTGGAGGGCAGCTTTTAAGGAGCATACCAATGCAAGAGGAATTCTCTTTTGCAAAGAAATGTACGGTAGGTATTTTTACTGGAATATTAAGTGTATTATTGATTTGTTTTGGTTTACATATTGAAGATATTATGTTGGATTTACGTCATTTAGCAGTTATTTTAGCAATTATGATTGGCGGACCGATAGCAAGTAGTATAACGGTTAGTATTATTTTAATAACTCGGCTATTTTTTACGGAGTATTCTTTAGCTTCTGAATTAGCTTGCTATACTATTGTTTTAATAGGGATAGGTAGTGTCTTGATTTCACGAATGAAAATTTCTATATTTGCAAAATGGATATGGTTACATGTGTATAGCTTATCTATTTTAGTAATTCCTCTTTATATATTATTTAAAGACATAGCTGTAGTAGGGTTATATTTAGTTTGTAGTATTATTACAGGTTATGTCACATTTGTAAGTACGAATTACGTATTACAATCAAATGAGTTATTTCAAACAATGAAACATTATGCAACGGTAGATGCATTAACAGGATTAGGGAATGTGAGACAGTTTGATTTAGAGATGAATCGCTATATTGGCAATAAACATATGAAAAACGATTCACTTTGTTTATTATTTATCGATATTGATTACTTTAAGTATATAAATGATACGTATGGTCACCCCGCTGGAGATGAAGTATTGAAACAAGTAGGGCATATTTTACGGGAGAATTCACCATTCTCAAATTTAGTATTTCGAAAGGGTGGAGAAGAGTTCGCACTTTTGCTACCAAGGAAGAGAATCGCGTATGGAATTCGTATAGGAGAGCAAATTCGTAAAGCAGTTGAAGCCCATTCGTTTCAACTATTAAATAGAAGAACAATTAAAATTACAGTTTCTGTAGGTGTTTCAGAGTACGAAAAGTCATCTGATCAAGTTATTCAATCAGCTGATGATGCATTATATTATTCTAAAAGAAATGGTAGAAACAAGGTTAGTTCAGCATCATAAAATTCATAGTAAAAAATAAAGCTATCAATTGATAGCTTTATTTTTTATATAAGTTCTTTTTTTGCAACGAATTTACGATATGCGCCGTGGTGTGTTGGCCCTACATATTCGTTAATTTTGAATGAATGGCGAATTGCAGCAGTGATGAATTCTTTCGCAGTTTTTACTGCTTCTTTCACTGATTTTCCTTTTGCAAGTTCTGCTGTAATTGCAGCAGAATATGTACAACCTGCACCATGTGTATTTGTCGTATCGATTTTTTCTGATTCTAGAAGATCGAATGTTTCTCCATCGTATAGGACGTCAATTGCAGTTTCTGTACCTAGTTTGCTACCGCCTTTAATTAGTACATATTTAGCACCTAAAGCATGGATTTTTTTCGCTGCTTCTTTCATGTCTTCAAGGGAATTAATTTTCACACCACTTAATTGATATGCTTCAAATAAGTTTGGTGTTACAACTAATGCTTTTGGAACAAGAACGTCGCGTAAGCAATCGTTTGTTTCAGGATGTAATGCTTCATCTGCGCCTTTACATACCATAACAGGGTCAACTACTACATTTTTAAAGTTATGCTTTTCGATTGTTTCAGCAACCATTTCGATAATTTCTACTGATCCAAGCATACCTGTTTTTAAAGCATCTACACCAACACCTTCAATTGTTGTTTCTAATTGTGGTTTTAATGTAGAAGCAGGGATAGGAAATACGTTATGTGCCCAACCGTTATGTGGATCCATTGTTACGATCGTTGTAAGAGATGTCATTCCGTATACACCAAGTTCTTGGAATGTTTTTAAATCAGCTTGTATACCAGCACCGCCACTTGTGTCAGAACCAGCGATTGTAAGTGCTTTATTTAATGTCATTAGGAAAGCCCCCTTAGGTGATATAGTGAAAACTACATTTTTCACCATTATAACAATGTTATGAGTAAGTACAAAGTGAAAAGTAGATGATTGTTTTAACGAGTATTGAATTTGTTACAATAAATAGTGAAAATCTTGTATGTAGGAGATGAACTATGTTTCAAGAAAATCGTACAAATGAATTAGTTATATTAAAGGAGATTGCAGAAACATTAAATACATCAAATGATACATATCATGTGTTACAAGCCGTATTAGAGAAACTATTGAGTGTAACTGGTTTAACAACGGGATGGATTTTTCTTGCAGATGAAAATGGTAGATATACGAAGTTAATTGATTATCAGTTACCAGAAGCACTTACATTTGAAAACAAACGGCCGATGTGTGAAGGAGAGTGCTGGTGTTTACGCCGCTTTGTAGAAGGGAAATTAGAGAGAGCTGTTAATATTATTGAATGTAAAAGAATTAATAATGCAATTGAATATAATTGGGGAGATACAGAAGGGATTTTGCATCATGCAACTGTGCCGTTAAAAGCCGGTGGAGAAGAATTTGGTGTGCTAAATGTAGCGAGTCCAGGTAAAACATATTTTTCTGAAGAAGAACTAGTATTACTACAATCGGTTGCGTTCCAAATTGGAACAGCTTTAAAACGAACGAAATTATATGAAAATGAAAAGAGAAGGGCCCACTATTATGTAAAGTTGGAGCACTTTATTCAAGCCTTAAGAAGGATTCATAAATTTAATATATTGCCCGATGAAGTTGTAAAGCAAGTGGGGGAAGTATTTCAATGGGAGCAAGTTGCTTTCTTTATTAGGGAGGAAGCGGAATTATCTGTGAGAGCCTTCTATAGTAAAAAGGAATTACAAGAAGATTTGAAGGTTGCAGCACGGGAAGCGTTGGAAAAAGATGAACCGGTTTTACTGAAACGTCAGGTTGGTAATATAGTACATCCTAATAGGGCGGTTATTGCTGCACCAATACATATTCAAAGTCATATATTTGGTGTTTTATGCGCTAGTTCAAATAATGGTGAATTTGATATACATACGATAGATGTGGTGCAAGCATTGACGAATCATATTTCATTAATGATAGAGAATGTAAGATTAAATGAGCAGCGCCGTGAACTTGTGCGAATGGAGGAGCGGAATCGTTTAGCTAGGGATTTGCATGATTCTGTTTCGCAAAAGCTATTTTCATTAACCTTTATGACAAAGGGGGCGGAAGCTGTTTTAAAAGGACGAAATGAAAAGGTAGACGAGTCCCTTTATGAGATGCGGGAGTTAGCACAAGGTGCTTTAAAAGAAATGAGGGCGTTGATTTGGCAACTTCGTCCAGCTGGATTAGAGAAAGGATTACTCCCAGCTTTAAAACAATATGGTGAGAACTTAGGATTGAAAATTCGGGAGCAGATTACTGGTGTGCGTGATTTACCACGTGTAATAGAAGAGACGTTATGGCGTATTGGACAAGAGGCATTAAATAACGTAAGTAAGCATGCTGGTGTAAGAGAAGCTACGATTTATTTTAAAGTAACTGAGAAGAATGTATCATTAGAGATAACTGACCAAGGAAATGGTTTTATAGAAAAGGACGTAAAAGAAAAGAAGTCGCTTGGTATGACAACAATGCGCGAAAGAGTAGAATTAATTGGTGGAACAATTAAAATTGTAAGTGGAAAAAAAAGAACGAGTGTAAAAGTGAACGTACCATTATGATGTGAAAATGAGGGAAGTTTGTGAAAATAAAAGTATTATTAGTTGATGATCATACAGTGGTTTTAAAAGGCTTAGCGTTTTTTTTAAGCACGCAAGAAGACTTTGAGTTAGTTGGAGAAGCGAATAATGGGAAAGAAGCGTTAGTAAAAGTTTGTGAAACGAATCCAGATGTTGTACTAATGGATTTATATATGCCTGAGATGGATGGAGTTGAAGCAACAGCTTGTATGAAAAAGGAACATCCTGATGTGAAAGTAATCGTGTTAACGAGTTTTTCTGATCAAGCGCATGTTTTGCCAGCATTAAAGGCAGGAGCGAGCGGATATATTTTAAAAGATGTAGAACCAGATCAGCTTGTTGAAGCAATTCGTAGTGCGTATAAAGGAAATATCCAACTCCATCCTGACATAGCAAACGCTCTTCTTTCTCAGACGTTACCGGAGGAAGAGAAAGAAGAAACATCGACAATTCATATAGAGGTACTAACAGCAAGAGAAAATGAAGTGTTGCAACTATTGGCAAAAGGGATGAGTAATAAAGAAATAGCATCTGTTTTAGTGATTACAGAAAAAACGGTAAAAGCTCATGTAAGTAGTATTTTAAGCAAGTTACATTTATCAGATCGAACACAAGCAGCGTTATATGCAGTGAAAAACGGAATGGTATAAGACAAAAGTCGTAAGACCTAGTTCGCCTTTAGAAGGTGGACTTTTTTTATGGAAAGATACGTCTATGTGAGGAAGAAATAGATGAG
This sequence comes from Bacillus clarus, assembly GCF_000746925.1. Classification (GTDB taxonomy): domain Bacteria; phylum Bacillota; class Bacilli; order Bacillales; family Bacillaceae_G; genus Bacillus_A; species Bacillus_A clarus. The sequence goes on along the minus strand of NZ_JMQC01000008.1, from coordinate 2,241,596 downwards.
GTATGAGGATAGAATGTACTAGTAAGCAACAACAATTACAAGGGATTATCCCTTTTTCGTAAGTAATATATAACAACGTAAGAGTGAGTAATAGGAGGAAAAGAGCATGACAACAGTTTTATTTGTAAAAGCAAACAACCGCCCAGTGGAACAAGCAGTTAGCGTAAAATTATATGAAACATTTTTAGCGAGTTATAAAGAAGCACATCCAAATGATACAGTAGTAGAACTTGATTTATATAAAGAAGAATTACCGTATGTAGGCGTGGATATGATTAACGGTACATTCAAAGCAGGTAAAGGATTTGACTTAACAGCAGAGGAAGAAAAAGCAGTTGCTGTTGCAGATAAATATTTAAATCAATTCCTTGAAGCTGATAAAGTAGTCCTTGGTTTCCCATTATGGAATTTAACGATTCCAGCTGTATTGCACACGTATATTGATTACTTAAACCGCGCTGGTAAAACGTTCAAGTATACACCAGAAGGCCCAGTAGGACTTATTGGAGATAAAAAGATTGCATTATTAAATGCACGCGGCGGCGTATATTCTGAAGGTCCAGCAGCAGAAGTTGAAATGGCTGTTAAATATGTAGCGAGCATGATGGGCTTCTTCGGTGCAACGAATATGGAAACGGTAGTTATTGAAGGACATAATCAATTCCCAGATAAAGCGGAAGAAATCATTGCATCAGGTCTTGAAGAAGCTACTAAAGTAGCAAGCAAATTTTAATTAAAAATATAATCGTCACTCAAAAAAGAAGCATTAACATGTAAACGTTAATGCTTCTTTTTTATCTTGTAAGTTCATCAGCAAGTTTCTCTAATTGCTTTCGATTTTGTATGTAATAGGTTCTTCCTTCTTTTTTTAAGTAGTTTTGCTGGCAAAATTGGTTAAGCACGTATAGGAGATGGCGGTAACTGACGTTTAAATATTCAGAGGCCTCTGTATGCTTTTCGATATAACAATTATTTTGTTCTGTTAATAAAATAAACGCAGCGAATCGATTTTCAAAAGGATAACTATAATTTTTTGCATAGTTTTCTGTTCTAGTAATTGTTTTCTCCCCGATAAATTTGCATAATCGATGTAAAAAGGTAGCATCTTGTAATAAAAGAGGACGGCAATCTTTAAGAGGAAGAGCTAGGCAAGTGCACTCTTCTATCGCTTCAATCCCTTTCGTAACAGATTCTACGCCAATTAATCCTAATTCTCCAATGAACGAAGGCGCTTTAATAAAATTAATCAAGGATACTTTCCCGTTTTTATGAGTCATATATATTTTCGCTTTTCCGGAGATTAAGTAATAGAGATAAGGAATATCAGTCCCTTCACTACATAGTGTTTCTTTCTTTTGAAAAGAGTGTATTTCTGTATATGGTAAAACATCAAATGAAAAGAGTGTTTGGAAGTTATATGCTTGTATATAATGGTGGATTTCTTTGCTATTTTTGCTGATTTTCATGCTTTCACCTCATATTTAGTATGAGATATCTCCTATTATTTTTACAAGAAAGAATGATACGATTTATTGAAAATAGTTTTTGTAGAAAAGAGAGTGTGAAGGGGATTATGAAAAAATATACAACATTATTATTTGATGTAGATGATACATTATTAGATTTCCAAAAGGCTGAAAAAACGGCGTTACGTATGCTTTTTGAGGAGAAAAATATTCCTTTAACAGCTGAAATTGAAGCTCATTATAAAAAAGTAAATAAAGGGCTTTGGGATGCTTTTGAAGAAGGGAAAATAAATCGAGATGAAGTAGTAAATACACGATTCTCGACTTTATTTAAAGAGTATGGGCAAGAAGTGGATGGAATTCTATTTGAAGAAAACTATCGTAGTTATTTAGAAGAAGGGGATCAACTTATTCAGGGCGCCTTTGAATTTATACAAAATATTCAAAATGAATATGATTTATATATTGTGACAAATGGTGTTTCAAAAACACAAGATAAACGTCTGCGTAATGCGGGATTACATCTGCTTTTTAAAGATATTTTCGTTTCTGAAGATACGGGCTTTCAAAAGCCAATGAAAGAGTACTTTGATTATGTTTTTGAACGAATTCCTGATTTTTCCGTTAAGAAAGGACTTATTATTGGAGATTCGCTAAATGCGGATATTAAAGGGGGGTATTTAGCAGGGCTAGATACTTGTTGGTTTAATCCTGAAAAGAAATCGAATCATAGCGGAATTGTGCCGACTTATGAGGTGCAAAGTTTTGATGAGTTGTATGATTTGTTAAAGTTGAGTGTATAAAGGTTAGTAGGCAGTGGGGCTAAAGAAGCCCTACCGCTTACTAATATTTCATTCTATATTTTCACTAAAATTTTTGTTTTCATTATGTTTAGGGAGTGGAAATGCATTTCCAATCGCTGCTGCTCCAAGCATCGGTAATAATAAATTGAGCGGGAAGAACATGAGTAGTAATAATGTTACAGCTATCGGCTTTCTTAATGCATAACTTGAAATAGCCGTCGTTACAATAGCTACAGAAGCAATTGGATCTATAGGTAGAATAGAAGCTATAGCATATCCAATACTTGCCCCGGAAAATATAATTGGAAAAATGTGTCCGCCGCGCCAGCCCGTATTTAAACAAACTGCAGTTATACATAACTTTAAAATCCCTGAAAGGAAGAGCACCCAAAAGGATAAATTGGTCCATTCAACTACTAATTCTTTTAATTGATGCTCCCCTGAAAATAATGTGTATGGGAGAAAAGTTCCTGCAATGCCTAAAAGAGTACCGCCTATAATTCCGAGTGATAGTTTGTAGTCTCGAAAAGGATGGATTATTTTTTCTAACGTAAACTCTAGCTTAAAGTAAAAGAACCCTATTATAGCACCAATACTAGCAAGTGGCAGAAAGGCAATCCATTCATTGAGGGAAAGAGAACCTTCGCCAAAGTTAACAATAAAAGATCCTCGATTATCAAATTTACTGAGCAATAAATAAACGGAAAACCCAGCAAAGGTAGTAGCTAAATATACAATTGCTTTTTTTCCTTTGGAAAACCCAGCAAGCTGCTCACCTTCATTTTCATTTGGAGCTAAATAACCGAATAATGGTGCGTTGAAAATAACACTTAAAGTAGCACCAATTCCAACTTCTGTTAGTTCTTGTATTCCTTTCAAAGCAAATTTAAAGCGATCGCCAACCCATGTGCAAAGACCACCTATAATTCCAACAAGTGCTGCTTCTGGGCCTAGACTTGCCCCAAATATTAAAACAATAATTGCAGTTAAGGTAGCTTGATGTATAACATGGTATTCAATTCTACCTGTTTTTTTATATTCGGCCATTACTTCTGGCATAAGACGTGGATATGTACCAAAGTATTTTTGTGACAACCCAACAAGGATACCGCCGATTATTGTTACACAAATTGTGTAATAAGGAGGAGAAGCGAAGAGTTCAGCTAAATATCCCCAAATAAAATGGATCCCAAAGTTTATCGTAACTAAAAATAACCAAACTGTTGCACCAACGATAGAGCCTAAAAGTATGCCGTATAGGACAAGTATATAGTGCATGTTTTTTTTAACTGTCATGTTATACCTCCGTTATGTTCATTTTGATGTGAAAAAGATTAGGTATGTTAGTAGGAAGTGAGTTGAATACGTATAGTATCTTTTTAAGAGACGGACCTATTCGAATCAAATTAGCAATGGGTATTACGATTCCATGAGGATTTGAAATCTTTTTATATGATGTAGCTTTGTTGAACATATAATGTGAGTTAATTTATTTATTTAATTTTATATAGTGAGTGGAACTTTTGGAAGGTATTTTTCATATGAAAATGGAATATATTTCTTTTGTGATCTATATGGTAGGATAATTAAATCGTTAACATTTATTTTAGAACATTCAGAAAAAATGTTTGACAGTAGGAAATTATTGCTATAAAATCAACGGTAATTGCATAGTCTTATCAAGAAAAGGTGGAGGGACAGGCCCGATGAAACCTTGGCAACAGCCGAATAACGGAATTGTGCCAAATCCTGCAGGTAATAGCCCTGAGAGATAAGAAAGAGACTTTAGAGCGTGTTTTCAAACTGCTTCTTTCTTATTTAGGAAAGGAGCAGTTTTTTATTTTGTATAAAAAGAAAGGAGAATGAGAGATGGGAGAATCATGGGGAAAGGGAACTATTTGTGTGCAAGGTGGCTATACACCAAAAAATGGTGAGCCACGCGTTCTACCACTTTATCAAAGTACAACGTATAAATATGATACTTCAGATGATTTGGCAGCATTATTTAATTTAGAGGCAGAAGGCAATATTTATACACGTATTGGGAATCCCACACTCGCTGCATTTGAGCATAAATTATCGGAATTAGAAGGCGGTGTAGGGGCCGTCGCAACAGCTTCAGGGCAGGCGGCTATTATGCTGGCAGTTTTAAATATTTGTAGTAGTGGAGACCATCTTCTTTGTTCTTCAACAGTTTACGGTGGGACGTTTAATTTATTTGGAGTAAGTTTACGTAAGCTTGGTATTGATGTTACATTTTTTAATCCAAACTTAACGTCTGATAAAATCGTAGCGCTTGCTAATGATAAGACGAAACTTATTTATGCAGAATCATTAGGGAATCCGGCAATGAATGTATTAAACTTTAAGGAATTTTCGGAGGCGGCAAAAGAGCTAGAAGTACCTTTTATCGTTGATAACACATTAGCGACACCTTATTTATGCCAAGCGTTTGAATATGGAGCAAATATTATCGTTCATTCTACGACGAAATACATTGATGGCCACGCGAGCTCATTAGGCGGCATTGTTATTGATGGAGGAAACTTTGATTGGACGAAAGGAAAATATCCGGAGCTTGTTGAGCCTGATCTGAGTTATCACGGTGTAAGCTATGTACAAAATTTTGGAGCGGCAGCTTATATTGTGAAAGCTCGCGTTCAATTATTAAGAGACTATGGAAACTGTATGAGCCCATTCAATGCCTATATTAGCAATATTGGCTTAGAAACATTGCATTTAAGAATGGAGCGTCATAGTGAAAATGCTCTTGCTGTTGCAAAGTGGCTTGCTAATCATGAACGTATTGAATGGGTGAATTATCCGGGATTAGATAGTAATGAAAACTATTCATTAGCACAAAAATATTTAGCGAAAGGTGCTAGTGGCGTCTTAACATTTGGTATTAAAGGCGGATTAGAGTCTGCAAAAGAGTTTATCGCAAATGTGAAGCTAGCGACTCTCGTAACACATGTAGCAGATGCGAGAACTTGCGTCATTCATCCTGCTAGTACAACGCATAGACAATTAAGTGAAGAAGACCAGCGTTTAGCGGGTGTTACATCCGATTTAATTCGCTTGTCGGTCGGTATAGAAGATGTTTCTGATATTATTGCAGATTTAGAAGCGGCGCTAGTCGGAGGCAAACAACATGCCGATTATAATTGATAAAGATTTACCAGCTCGCAAAGTATTACAAAAGGAAAATATTTTTGTAATGACGAAGGAGCGAGCAGAAACACAAGATATACGTGCTTTGAAAATTGCTATATTAAATTTAATGCCTACAAAGCAAGAAACAGAGGCGCAATTACTTCGTTTAATTGGAAATACACCGTTGCAACTAGATGTTCATTTACTGCATATGGAATCGCATCTGTCTCGCAATGTAGCGCAGGACCATTTAACGAGCTTCTATAAAACATTCCGTGATATTGAAAACGAAAAATTTGATGGGCTCATTATTACAGGAGCACCAGTTGAAACTCTTTCTTTTGAAGAAGTAGATTATTGGGAAGAGCTTGGACGTATTATGGAGTATTCAAAAACGAATGTAACATCTACGCTTCATATTTGTTGGGGGGCACAAGCAGGTTTGTATTATCACTATGGTGTTCCGAAGTATCCTCTTGCTGAAAAAATGTTTGGTGTATTTGAACATGAGGTTCGCGAGCAACATGTGAAATTGTTACAAGGGTTTGATGAAGTATTTTTTGCCCCGCATTCTCGTCATACAGAAGTACGAGAGAGTGATATTGAAAAAGTGAAAGAATTAACGTTATTAGCAAATTCTGAAGAAGCGGGTGTTCATCTTGTTATTGGGCAAGAGGGAAGGCAAGTTTTTGCACTCGGACATAGTGAATATAGCTGTGATACGTTAAAGCAAGAATACGAACGAGATCGTCAAAAAGGGTTAAATATTGATGTACCAAAAAATTATTTTAAACATAATAATCCAGATGAGAAGCCACTTGTTAGGTGGAGGAGTCATGGGAATTTATTATTTTCTAATTGGTTGAATTATTACGTGTATCAAGAAACCCCTTATATATTGAAATGATGATTGTGTAACACGTGGTAGCGTTTTCTTTGTAAAGATTACCCTTTATTTTTCTGAATGTTCAAAATACATTGTTTTTCAGATTTTTTGTTTATATAATGGCATCTAAACACAATTTTTGAGGGGTGGACAGTATTATGAAAGAAATTCAAGTGGGGTTATTAGGTCTTGGGACAGTTGGTAGTGGTGTAGTTCGTATTATTACAGATCATCAAGAACGACTTATACACCAAGTAGGTTGTCCAGTGAAGGTAACAAAAGTGCTAGTACAAAATATTGAGAAAGAGAGAGAGGTCGAGGTACCTTTTACTCTATTAACACAAAATGCGAATGAAATTTTAGATAATCCAAATATTGATGTTGTCATTGAAGTAATGGGTGGAATTGATGACGCAAAAGCATATATTTTACAAGCTTTAAATAGTGGGAAGCACGTTGTGACTGCAAATAAAGATTTAATGGCGTTACACGGGGCAGAACTATTAGCGGTAGCAAAAGATAATAAGGCTGATTTGTTTTATGAAGCTAGTGTGGCTGGGGGAATTCCAATTTTACGAAGTATTGTAGAAGGGCTTTCTTCAGATCTTATTACGAAAGTAATGGGAATTGTAAATGGAACGACAAATTTTATTTTGACGAAAATGTCAGACGAAGGGAGAGCATATAACGACGTGTTAAAAGAAGCTCAGCAGCTTGGATTTGCAGAAGCAGATCCAACATCAGACGTAGAAGGTTTAGATGCAGCAAGAAAAATGACGATTTTGGCTACTCTCGGTTTCTCTACAAATGTAGAGCTTGGAGATGTGAAGGTAAAAGGAATTACTTCCATTACAGAAGAAGACATTGAATATAGTAAGAGCTTAGGATACACGATTAAATTAATCGGTCTCGCAAAGCGAGATGGCGAAAAATTGGAGGTTACAGTTGAACCAACTTTACTTCCAAATACACATCCTCTTGCGGCAGTGCAAAATGAATATAATGCTGTATATGTGTATGGTGAAGCAGTAGGAGAAACGATGTTTTATGGACCGGGAGCAGGAAGCTTACCGACAGCGACAGCTGTTGTTTCTGACTTAGTTGCTGTAATGCAAAACATTAGGCTAGGTGTAAACGGAAATAGTGCGGTATCGCCGCAGTATAAAAAAGTATTAAAAGAGCCAGATGAAATTGTTGTGAAAAAGTTTTTAAGACTTCATGTGAAAGACGAAATTGGTGTGTTTGCAAAAATTACGTCATTGTTCTCTGAGCGCGGTGTTAGTTTTGAAAAGATTATTCAAATGCCACTTGAAGAGAAAGGAAAAGCAGAAATCGTAATTGTAACGCATCGTGCTTCTCTTGCGGATTACGAGTACATTCTACATACATTGCAATCGTATGAAGAAATAGATTGTGTGAAAGCGGACTATCGAATCGAAGGGGATGCTAAGTAGTATTTCCTATAAAAAAACGAAAAAACCTATTAAGCAGCTTGCTTAATAGGTTTTTTTCTATTTAAAATCTGCGTGCCAACTTGTATAAATGCTTGAATAATCCAACCTGTTGTAAAGGATAAGATAATTGTTCCGAAATAGATTGGTCCATCTAATAAGAAGCTTAATGTTAAAAATAAAAGAGCTAATGAAATTTCAGTTCTTCTGAATGTCCATTTTTTCTTCTCGGCAACAGTTAAAACGAAAGCTTCTTGAGGTGCAGCGCAAAGGTTTGTAGAGACGTAAAGACCGATTCCAGCTCCGACGAATAGATTTCCGCAAATAAGTGTTATATATTTTGGAAGAGAGCGAATGAAATCCATAATCATTGTAATAGAACCGATCCAATCTACAAAAACAGAAATAAGAACCATCGTTACAATCGTGCCGAGTGTAATTTGTTTCTTATTCCAAAAGAGCACAATCAGTGTAAAGGCGAAATTAATCATAAAAATCCAAAAACCGATACTTATTCCGAAATTTTGATATAGTGCAATAAAGAAGGAATCATAAGGGCTAAGTCCAAAGGAAGTAATTGTCGTCATCATATTAATACCGATGGAGAGAATGAGTAAACCGCCAATGAAAAATATATATTCTAATTTGAATCGAAGCATAGTTGTATATCCTTTCTAAAACGTATTTGCTAGGAAAGGATATATTGTGGAAAGCTTACCAGGTCAAGTGAGAATTTCTGCGAAAAGGGGAGAATGAGATGACTAATATAAGAAAGATTGCTGAACTTGCTGGGGTATCTGTTTCAACTGTTTCACGTGTACTTAATAATCATCCATACGTAAATGAACAGAAGCGAAAAGAAATTTTAGCGATTATAGAAGAGTTAAATTATACACAAAATGTAAATGCGATTCATTTAGTGAAAGGAAAAACAAATGTTATTGGTGTTTTATTGCCGCACGTAAATGATCAATATTATAGCGCGATTATTGAGGGAGTATCAAAGGAAACAGCACAGAATAATTATAATATGATGCTTTGTCAGACAAATTATAGTGAAGAGAAAGAGCTTGAAGTTTTACATATGTTAAAAATGAAAAAACTTGATGGAGTTATTATATGTTCGAGGACGAATATTCAAGAAAAACTCGAAGAATATACGAAGTTTGGCCCGATTGTAACGTGCGAAGAAATAGAATCGAAATGTATTGGGAGCGTACATATTGATTACTATAAAGTATTTTCACAAGGAATGAGATATTTGATAGATGCGGGTCATACTCATATTGGATATTGTATTGGAAGAGAGAATAGTATTAATAGTCAAAGGCGAAAACAAGCATATGAGGATGCTCTTCAACATATTTCCGTAGCTTCTTTAGATAATTGGAAATTTAAAGGGTGTTTTGTGGTGGAAGATGGGCGCAATGTAATAAGAGCGTGGCTTAATATGCGAGTAAAACCGACAGCTTTTCTTGTTTCTTGTAATCATATTGCAGCAGGTATGGTGACAGAGGCAAAAAAACATGGAGTTCGTATTCCAGAGGAGCTTACAATTATCGGATGCGATGATCAAGAAGTAGCGGATATAGTAGGAATTACAACGATTTCTCACTCTAGTAAAGAAGTTGGTATAAAAGCATTCGAATTACTGTATGAAAAAATTAATGATGTAAAATTAGGCGTGAAACATATAGAGTTGTTGCCACAACTTATAGAGAGGGAAACGACATAATAAGGAAGGTGCGAAAATCGCTTTTCAAAAATTCATTTGGTATAATTATGGACAATCTATGAGGGCTAAAGGGGTTTTGATATGAGATCAAAATTAGTGAAGGTAATTCTGCTCATTACAATTGCATCGTTCTGTTTATTCGCATACGGTTTTGTTTCGGGTGTGAATGATGTATTAAATCCGAAAGCTTCAAAATTAATTACGAAAACAGATGTGAAGGCTGAAGAAAAGAAGAAAGCAGGAACGTTACAAGTAGTTAGTTTAGGTGATTCTTTAACGCGTGGCGTTGGTGATAAAGAAGGAATTGGTTATATTGGGCGCATGAAAGAAGACTTGCAAAAAGATTATAAACAAAAAGTTGCACTAACAAATTTAGCTGTTAGTGGTGCGAAAATGCCAGACTTATTAAAGCAAATAGAGAGCAGTGGAGCTCAATATTCCATTAAGAAAGCAGATATAGTTGTTTTAACGATTGGAGGAAACGACTTATTTCCAGGATGGGAATCACTTGGAAAGATAGATTTAGAGACGTACCGTCCAGATGCAGAAACATTTCAAAAGCAAGCGAAGAAGATTATAGAAGAAATTCGTAAGTTAAATGCAGATAGCCCTATCTTTTGGCTAGGTTTATACAATCCTTTTGAAGATGTAGAAGACTTAAAAGGTTCATCAAATATTGTCGTTGATTGGAATGCATCTTTAGAGAAGTTAGCAATAAATGATAAAAATGTATATATTACACCGACATTTGATTTATTCCAAAATCATGGTAAAGAGTTGCTATACTCAGATCATTTTCATCCGAATGAAGTAGGTTACTCATATATGGCAGAACGATTAGTTCAAAATGTTGTAAGTAAGTTAAAACTAGAAGAAGGAGGGATAAAATGACGATGATACTTTCAGTACGGGATGTAAAAAAGGTCATTGGAAAGAAGACGCTTGTAGAAAATATTTCGTTTGACGTAAAACAGGGAGAAGTGTTCGGCTTTTTAGGACCAAATGGAGCTGGAAAAACAACAACGATTCGCATGTTAGTCGGTCTTATTAAAGCGACGGAAGGAACAATTTCTGTTGGTGGTTATTCTATTAAAGAGAACTTCCGGGAAGCGATGCGCCAAATTGGAAGTATTGTCGAAAATCCAGAACTCTATACGTATTTAACGGGATGGGAAAACTTAAAGCAATTTGCACGTATGCTTGGTGATATATCGGACGAACGTATTATAGAAATTGCAAAGATGGTTCATTTAGATGAACGTATTCACGATAAAGTGAAAACGTATTCTCTTGGTATGAAGCAACGTCTCGGAATTGCTCAGGCTCTTCTTGGGAATCCGAAACTGCTAATATTGGATGAGCCGACAAATGGTTTAGATCCCGCTGGTATAAGAGAATTGAGAGAGTTTATACATAAGCTTGTGAAAGAAGAAAATATGAGCGTATTCATTTCAAGCCATTTGCTAAGTGAAGTGCAAATGATATGTGATCGCGTTGCTATTATTCATAAGGGAAGAATGATTACAGTTGCACCTATTGAAGAGTTAGTAAAAACGGCAAGTGATCGTGTGGAATGGATTGTTACACCGATTTCAAAAGCGAAAGGTATGTTGGAATTTGCAGAGGAAGTAAGGGAAATTAGTATAGATCATGAGCGTTTAGTATGCCGTATGGATCTTGCATCCATTAGTACATGGAATAAGCATTTTGTAGAGAACGGTATAGATGTGCACAGTGTGAAAGAAATTGTGTTTACGTTAGAAGATTTATTTATTGAACTCACGAGGGGTGAGCAGCATGCGTGAATTTGCAAATCTTGTTTTAAATGAGTCTGAGAAAATTTATCGGAAGAAACGTATTTTCGTCGTCATGCTTATTTTAGCCATTTTGATTCCGCTTTTTGTTTATGCGCAATATCGTGAAATACAAACTACGCAAAAAAGACTTGGTACGAGTGATTGGAAAGTGTCGCTTCAGCAACAAATTGTTGATTCGCAAAATCGTTTGAATAATTCTAGGTTGCCAGAAGAGTGGCGTGATTGGCTAAAAGTGAGGGTGGAACAGCAACAATATTATTTAGATCATGATATTAATCCGACTGCACCAGGAGCTCCAACATTTGTGAGGGCGTTTATTGAACAAGGAATAACTTTATTTATTCCATTGCTCGTTATGATTGTCGCAATTGATATCGTTTCAGGAGAACGAAGTGATGGTACGATGAAAATGCTTCTTACGAGGCCAATTCGGCGCTGGAAAATACTCCTTAGTAAATATGTGACGATGTTATTTTTCATTTCGCTTATATTGCTTCTTGTCGGTATGTTTGCCTACGTATTATCGGGGCTTGTATTTGGGTATTCGGGATGGAATTTACCTGTTTTAACAGGGTTCGTCATTGATAAGGAGACATTAAATACAAACTTTGTACATCTTATCCCGCAGTGGCAATACATTTTAATGGCGTACGGATTAGCTTGGTTTGTTGCCATCGTTGTTGGAACTATATCATTTATGGTTTCTGTTTTAATTCGAAACACACCAGCTGGTATGGGAGTTATGTTAGCTGCATTAATTGCTGGCGGTATTTTAAGTTCCTTTGCAACGTCTTGGGAAGGTGCAAAATATATTTTTAGTGTCAACTTATCGTTAACGGATTATTTATCAGGAAAACTGCCTGCGTTACAAGGGTTATCGATGGGATTTTCTTTAATGAATTTAACGGTTTGGGCAGTAGTTTCCCTTATCATTTCATTCGTAGTATTTACAAAGCAGGATATGGTGAATTAATTGGATAGGAAGTGAAGGCATGGAAAATGTTTTACAGAATGATTGGGGGCCATTACTGGCACCAGAGTTTGAAAAAGAATATTATCAAACCCTAGCTAATTTTTTGAAAGAAGAGTACAATGTGCATGTTGTTTATCCAAAGGTAGAAGATATTTTTAACGCTCTTCAGTATACAAGTTATGAAAATACAAAGGTCGTTATTTTAGGGCAAGACCCATATCATGGGCCAAATCAAGCACATGGCTTAAGCTTTTCTGTACAACCAGGTGTAAAAACGCCGCCATCATTGTTAAATATGTATAAAGAGCTGCGAGATGAATACGGTTATGAAATTCCGAATAACGGTTATTTAGTAAAGTGGGCAGAGCAAGGTGTACTCTTATTGAATGCGGTATTAACGGTTCGCCAAGGTGAGGCGAATTCTCATAAAGGAAAAGGATGGGAGCAGTTCACTGATCGCGTGATTGAGCTGTTAAATGAACGTGAAAAACCAGTTGTTTTCATATTGTGGGGACGCCATGCACAGGCGAAGAAAAAGTTAATTACGAATACGAATCACCATATTATTGAATCCGTACATCCAAGTCCATTATCAGCAAGACGTGGTTTCTTTGGAAGTAAGCCGTATTCTAAAGTAAATACGATTTTAGCTAATATGGGTGAGAGAGAAATTGATTGGGAAATTCCGAATTTGTAAATAAAAAGGTAGTTAACAGTCGTTAACTACCTTTTTATTATTGTTCATTTTTAAGTTTAGCATCTAGTACAAACGTACCAAATGGGATAACAGATGCAACAAATGCGCCAAGTGCCCATAAAATTGATTTACGGTGTACGATTGTTACTTGAATTACCGCGAAGATAAATAGTATAAATAGAACGCCGTGAGCCATACCTGTAATTTTAACAGCTGTTGCAAACCCCGCGAAATATTTTAACGGCATTGCTACAAATAATAGTAGTAGGAAAGAAATCCCCTCAACTAGTCCAATTGCTCTTAATCGTCCGATTGGTGTAGATAACATGAATTAGCCTCCTTTAACGTATGCTTGTATATAGTAAATTTGTATTCTTTTTCAAAATAAAATAGTCTATTTTGTTTCATTATATACAAAAAGAAAGTTTACACTACGAGAATAGTGCAAAGTTCAAAATATGGTCACAAAAGCATTGCAATTTAAATAAAAACCTATTTGAAGTGTTTGACTTCAAATAGGTTTTATGAATGGAAATATTAAACAAGCGCTTCGCTTTTTAGTACGAACTTTTCTACAACTTTTGCAACACCATCGTTCATGTTGGTATCTGTTACGTAGTTTGCAATTTCTTTAATATCATCTGGTGCATTGCCCATTGCAACGCCAAGTCCAGCGAACTCAATCATCGTTTGGTCGTTATAGCTATCGCCCATTGCGATAACTTCTTCACGCTTAATACCAAGTTTTTGAATAAGTTGATTTAAGCTCGTCCCTTTTGTAACACCATATTCAGTAAATTCTAAGAAGAATGGTTTTGAACGCATAACGCTTAATTGACCTTCTAGTTGTTTTTGTAGTTTCTTTTCCACTTCAACAAGGCGTTCAGCTTCTTTATTCATTAATACTTTCACAACAGGCTCTTTAACAGCAGCTTTGAAATTATCAACCTCAATAATTGGCATACCAGTAATTTCGCCTTCAATTTCAGTATAAGGATTATTTTCTTCTGTTATGATATCATCGCCAATATAAGTATGAATCCAAACGTCTTCATCTTTACTAATTTCAAATAGGTTGTGAACGATTTCAGGGGATAGCGTACTACTAAAGATTTCTTCATTTGTTTTACAGTTAATAATTTTTGCACCGTTAAAAGATAAGATAAAGCTTCCGTATTCTTCTAAACGAAGTTCTTTTGCGACATTGCGCATACCAAATGTTGGACGCCCAGAAGCAAGTACAACTTTTACACCTTGTTCTTGTGCTGTCATTAAAGCTTCCTTCGTACGAGGTGAAATTGTATGGTCATCACGCAATAAAGTATCATCTAAATCTAAAACAATCATTTTATAAGTCATATAGAAAGTTCCTTTCTTTGTTGAAATAGAAATAAATTTTAATGAAGATATTGGGGAATATAGTAAGACATCGAACCTCTCTCCATGAAGCTAGGAGAAGTTCTGCATTGTTAGTATAAATTATCATGAGCGTGTTGCCCATGATAATTTATCATAATCGTAACAACTCTAAAGGTAGAGTGCAATAATGGAAGTTTTCCAATTTACGATAGTTGTTTTTCGTTTGAACGAGAAAATAGTATTTCGAGCAAAATAGCCATAACAGATCCAAGAACGAGACCGTTACTTAAAAATGATGCTAAAAATGGTGGTAATGTAGAAAATGCTCCTGCAGGAACGAACATAACCCCAACTCCTGTAAAGATGGAAAGACCTGCTACTTTAAATAAACGTTCTTTATTTTGTACAGTATCATATTCCCGGAAAGCGAGACCAATCATGCTGGCGAATACAGGATAAATCGCAGCGTAGCCAACAGCGACAGGGATTGCTGCAAAGAATGAAGTGATCTTTGGGAATATACTAACGGCAATAATAAAGCTTGATCCTAATATAAATGGAAGGCGTTTATAAATATTAGTCGTTGCAATAAATCCTGCTGATCCAGAAATGGCAACAGGTCCAATAGCTGAAAATAGACCGCCTAGCAATTGATTTATTCCCGTTATAATGCCAGCTTGTTTAAAGCGATCTGGAGTTGCATCTGTTTCGTACTTAGAAACAACCTTTTGTACAACACGAATACTTGCTAACATATTTGTTAGAAGTAATAGTGTAACGAAAATGACTGTAATTGCCATGTTCCATTCAACGCGAGGCATTCCGAAAACAAATAGAGATGGAAGACGGATTATGTCTGTTACAGGTGTTACAGGATTAGATAATCCGAAGCATGCGAATAAAATCCAGCCGAATACAATGCTGAAAAGAACGGAGTATTGTCCAATAATAGGTAGCTTCATAATGAAAAAAGATAGTAAAATAACAACGAGTGAAAGAATAAATACGTTCGGTTGTACTTCTGTATGCTGTCCGTCAAGGCCGAACATACCTTTTAGAAAAGAGCCGCTAAGTTGTGCAACGAGAAGAAATAAATACGTTCCAATTACTGTCGGTGTAAAATAGCGGACAAGCTTATCAATAAGTCCAAAGATACTAAGGAGAATGCAAATGACACCGCTTAATAAGAAAGCATATTGAAGGACCTTGAGTGTTTCATTACTTGATCCAAATAATACGACACCTAAACTTGCATAAAGCGAGAAGATTCCCCACCAAAGACCTGCGGGGCCTTCTTGAATAGGTAGTTTATGTCCAAAGATAGCCTGTAAAAGCCCAGCAAATCCAAGAACAAATAATGTTCTCTGCACAAATGCAATAGCTTCGGTTCCACCAAGCCCGTAACTAGTTGCGACACTAATTGGTACGATGAGGCTTCCGGCTAAAATAAATAGTGCCCATTGCAAGGCGGAAAGTAATGTCTTCATTATATCAACCTCTTTCATAGATTCCGTTTCTAGTATATACGTATTTTATTTCTCCTGGCAAAGATTGTAGATAGAGAAAAGAGTTGAAACATAGTATGAATGCACGTAAGAAATTATGGATAGCTGTTATATGTATGACTTCTGTTGTAATTTTTGGAACCATTGGGTTTATGACAATTGAAGAAATTAGTTTGTTTCAAGCATTTTGGATGACGATGATTACAGTATTAACAGTTGGATATGGTGATGTAATCCCATTAACACAAGCAGGGAAAATTTTTGTACTTCTCATCATACCTGTCGGTGTAGGGATTGTTACATATTCAATTGGTGTAGTAGCAGCCATGATTATTGAAGGGAATTTATTTCATGCAGTGCGGAGGAAGAAGATGGATAAACAAATCATACAGTTAGAAGATCACATTATTGTTTGTGGTTGTGGTAGAGTAGGTCTTCAAGTTATATATGAATTACAGGAGAAGAACATACCATTTGTTGTTGTGGATAAAGATGAAAGGATATTGGAGCAGGAGAAACTTTTATATGTACATGGTGATGCAACGGAAGACCAAGTATTACATAAAGCTGGAATATCGAAAGCTAGAGGTTTAGTAGCAATTGTAGCGAATGATGCCGAAAATGTATTTATTACATTAACTGCAAGAGGGCTAAATAGTACGATTAAAATCGTAGCAAGGGCTGAAAAACCAGAAACAGAAGAAAAATTACGTCGTGCTGGTGCAAATAAAGTTATTAATCCATCGAGTATGGCGGGAATTCATATAGCGAAAGGTATTGCGAATCCATTAACTGTTCATTATATTGATACGGTACTGTATGGAACGAAGCAGTCATTTGTGATTGAGGAGATTCAAATTGGAAAAGGCTCTATCTTAGTCAGTAAATCGTTACTAAAGAGTAATGTGAGAAATCAATTTGATGTAACAATTTTAGCGATTTTAAGAGATGGGGATATTATCCATAATCCGACGGGGCAGGAAAAACTACAAGAACGTGATATGATAATAGTATTTGGTTCAGTGGAGAAACTGGAGCAATTTGAGAAAGAACTACAAAGTAAGAGGTGATAAGGAATGCAAGTATCTAGTGATAAGATTTTAAATAAAATGGCGGATGAAATTGCCAAGGCAAAAAGTAGTGAAGGACAACAATCAAAAGAGCACTTATTAGTTGTACGTGCTTTATGTGATTTATTATTGGATGAACAAGTTGAATCGCATACGTATAGAGAGGTTCAATCACAAGTAATTGGATCGCAGCCTATAACAACAGTTCAACCAGTTCAACCGGTTATGCCGGTTTCTGGAGAAAAAGTATATATAAAAGAAAATGATGCAAACGGTAATTCTTTATTTGATTTTTAAAAGTAAAATCGTTTGGCTTATATGTGAAAATTGCTTATGATAAAGGTAAAAAAGGGGAATTAAGATGAAAATTTTCTTTTTACTAGGTTGTATTGCAGCGGGATTATCGGTTGCATTAGGGGCTTTTGGAGCACATGGTTTAGAAAATAAAATTTCTGCAAAAATGTTAGAAGTGTGGAAAACGGGCGTTACATATCAAATGTTTCATGCAGGTGGCTTATTCGTAGTTGCTCTATTAATGGACAAAATGCAATCATCGCTTTTAAGCGCTGCAGGTTGGCTTATGGTAGCTGGGATTATTATGTTCTCAGGCAGTCTTTATGCATTAAGTACAACAGGTATTAAATTCTTTGGCCCAATTACACCTCTTGGTGGTGTAGCGTTTATTGTGGCGTGGATTTTAGTCGGAACTGCAGTTGTAAAAGGGTTATAAAAAACAAAAGCTGGCATTTGCCAGCCTTTTTTTATGGTCTTGGAGCATAAGTTGCTTGTTGACCAGGTAAATACGTAATTTCTCCTGGGAATTCTACATAATCTAAGTAAATCATTAGTAGTAAATAGCGCTTTCCAGATTTCGGTTCACTAATTACGATATGATCACGGCCAGCTGCCTCGATGATCCCTGTATAGGATTGTGTACCAAGCGAACTACCACGTTCATAAGTCATTACAACTGTAGCTGGCTTACCTTTGTTTAAACGAAGGATGTTTTCAATATACGATTGCTCTAGTGGTAACATCCCTTGAGAAACTGCAAGTTGAGCCTGAGCAGCTTGTTGTTGCATTGCTTGCTGTTGTTGCTGTTGTTGTGGCGTCATTTGTTGCGGTTGCACATAAGTTCCAGATGGTTGATAAAAACCTGTTCCGTAGTATGGGTTTTGTTGCTGTGCCATTCAAAAATCCCTCCTCATTTTCATTCCTTAATATACGCCTGGACAATCCTCACCAGATGGTTGGAAGAAGCAGTGCTTTTTAAAGCGTCCAGAGTTTTGTTGGTTATACCAAGTTGGTGGGCAAGGACCTTCAGGCCTAAAAAACCATAAGGCAAAATTGGCAGGCCAAAAACGTTGCCCTTGAATTGTTCGCCGGGCTAAGGCAATATCTTGTTCTCTTGCTCGTTGATAAAAATACCCTTTTTGGGTTGCCTCAAAACCACCAGGATTTTGGTAAACCATTTGACGTAAATTTCGGACCTTTTTAAAGTCTAAGCAATCTCCGCGGACACGATTTACGCCAACGTTTCCGACCATTAGCATACCTTGTTGTCCTTCTCCTTCAGCTTCAGCTCGCATAAGTCTAGCTAATAACTTAACATCTTCTTCTGTATAAGCAATAACGCCCATTATGTGTCACCTCTCTTTTTGGAATGCACTGTAGAAAGAGGTTTATTTCTAGATGAAGTGTGGAACAATTACTAGTTCATACGTATGAGAAAAAGGACTCAGATATGACAACCAAACGAAGTTTTACATTTAGAGGGGAAAATAAAAAAAGCTAGCGTGGGCTAGCTTTTTTTATCATTAAAATACTTTAGACCATAAGTTTGAGAAAAAATCACCAACGGAACGCGTTGTTAATACGAACCAATTTGCTTTTTCCACTTCTTCTGTCGTTTTTGCCACAACTTTCATGTTTTTACTGCCATCTAAGAAACCATATTTATCAGTTGATTCTAAAACAAATGAACCTACTTTTGTATCTTTTTTAATAGGTGCAACTAGCTGTCCATTCTCAGCAAGTGATTTATTCGCTGCAGTTGAAATTTTATAAGATGGTTTGCTACCCTTTTTTGTCATCACCGTTACTTCTTTTTCTGGTACGACCGTGACATGATCTTCTTTCCCTTGTACAACAGAGATTGTATTATTTTTATCTATTTTCAATTTCTGTTTTTCAAAATTATTAAAACCGTATTCAATTAACGCACGGGACTCCGTGAAGCGCTCATCCATTGATTTTGTTTTAATAATAACGGAAATAAGACGTACATCACCACGCTTCGCTGTAATCGTAAATCCATATCCGGCTGTATCAGAACTTCCAGTTTTTAAACCATCTGTCCCTTCGTAAGTAAAGGCAGCACCCGGTAACATCCAGTTCCAGTTTTCCATGCGGATTGGTTTTGGATGGTTATCTGGGAAGTTTCTAAATCTTTGTTTTGTATCCTCTAGCATTTCTGGATACTTTGTAATAATTGTTTTTGATAGAATACCCATATCTCGAGCTGACAAGGAGTTTTCTCCGTTTGGATCTGTTCCTTCAGGATGTTTCCCTTTTAAATCAGCGTTATTTAATCCAGTAGCGTTTACGAATTTATATTTCTTTAACCCTAATTTCTTTGCATGTTCATTTGCAAGGTTTAAGAAGTTTTTTTCACTTCCTGCAAGGAGTTCTGCTAAAGCAATACTAGATCCATTTGCAGAGAAGATAACAATAGAATGATATAGTTCTCTAACCGTATATTGTCGACCCTTTTCGAACGGAACGTTAGAGAATTCATTATTACGTGAAATTTCATAAGCATAATCAGAAATGTTAACTTTTGTATCCCAAGTAATCTTTCCCTCTTTAATTGCTTCTAAAACAGCATAAACAACAATCAATTTTGACATACTAGCGATAGCTAGTAATTCATCTGGGTTTTGTTCATGCAATATTTTTCCTGTATCTGCATCGAACAGAAGTGCAGCGGCTGCTTCTATATGTATTTTTTCTTCCGCATGGGATGTTGTTACTCCTAAGGAAGAAAATGACAATAGAAGCGTTAGTAAGATAGTTGAAATTTTCCTCATATACATTATCACCTTCGCATCGTTATTAGCATATAGCTCGTATCATTTTAGCATAAATTTAGATATAAAAAGGTTACAATTTTACAAGAAATTTGAAAAAACTTTGTCTAATACTGCTGAAAATGGATGAGAAAAGAAGGTTTTTAGAGGAAATGTATAAAATATGAAAGAAAGGAACGAATTTCGTTCCTTTTTTGTATTATACGTGTAAAAACTTTGCTACATTTTCGCTTGGTAAAATGTTTCCGACAAAGAATGTTCCGAATTCACCATAACGAGCACTTACTTCATCAAAGCGCATTTCATACACAAGCTTTTTGAATTGAAGGATGTCGTCAGCAAATAATGTTACACCCCATTCATAATCGTCAAAACCAACAGAACCTGTAATGACTTGGCGAACTTTACCTGCATATTGACGGCCAATTTTTCCGTGGCTATACATAAGTTTTTTGCGTTCTTCCATAGGAAGCATGTACCAGTTATCATCACCTTGTCGGCGCTTGTCCATTGGATAGAAGCAAATATGATTTGCTTTCGGTAATTCAGGATATAAGCGAGCTAAGACTTGTGGGTTTTGGTATGGATCTTCATCAGCTGGAAGGTAGTTACTTAGTTCAACAACAGATACGTAAGAGTATGCCGGAATCATATATTCAGCTAATGTCGTTTTATTCAATTCTGTTTCAATCTCATTTAATTCTTCCATTGTTGGGCGTAAAATCATAAGCATAATATCAGCTTTTTGACCAACAACTGTATACATTGCATGGCTGCCTTGTTTTGCAGCGGCTGTTTTGTTCCATTTTTCAATGACATTTAAAAATTCAAACATCGCTTGTCCGCGTTCATCACTGGATAATGTTTTCCATGCTGGCCAATCGATAGAACGTAGATCATGTAAACAATACCAGCCATCTAACGTTTTTGCTGCTTCACTCATTCTATTCACCTCAGTTAATGATATTTACACGTTAACTATAGCATATATAGTTTTAAAATTATCTATATAAAGCTTAGTCGCATAAAATTGTCACATTTACAGATGTTAAAGAAGTACGGGATATATGTTATGTAAATACAGTTTGATTTTCTAGCATATAAATTGTCGGTTCATAAAAAAGTGAAATTGTACTCATCTTCTTTTTATATTTTATTTTGCATAGCAAGCAGCGCCTTTTTCCTAAAAGGAAAGGGTTTATGGCGTTTTTTCGATTCGTATTTCTGTAGATGAAAAAGAAATTTGATAGAGCTGAATTTTATGAAAATATAATCATTTTTATTTTATCTATTTTTTGGGAGCTATAAGTTTAAAATATAGATGAAAAGAAGTATTCTTAAAGATAGAGTTTTTTAACATTTGTAGGAGGGTTTATTCGTGAGCAATTTATTTACAACAGTAAAAGAAAAAGTTCAAGGAAAAGGCATTTCTATCGTACTTCCTGAAGGAACTGATGAAAGAATTTTAGGCGCTGCAGAGCGTTTAGCAAAAGAAGAGTTAGTAAAACCAATCTTAGTTGGTAATAAAGAAGAAATTAGCGCAAAAGCTGCTAGCATGAACTTAACATTAGCAGGCGTTGATATTTATGATCCAGCTACATACGAAGAAATGGATGCAATGGTAGCATCTTTCGTTGAACGCCGTAAAGGTAAAGCAACAGAAGAAGATGCTCGCAAAATTCTTAAAGACGAAAACTACTTCGGTACAATGCTTGTATACATGGGCAAAGCACACGGTTTAGTAAGTGGTGCAGCTCACTCTACAGCTGATACAGTTCGTCCAGCACTTCAAATCATTAAAACAAAACCAGGTGTTACAAAAACTTCTGGCGTATTCATTATGGTACGTGAAGAAGAGAAATATGTATTCGCTGACTGCGCAATTAACATTGCACCAAACAGCCAAGATTTAGCTGAAATTGGTATCGAAAGTGCGAAAACTGCTGAACTATTCGGCATTGACCCACGCGTTGCTATGTTAAGCTTCTCTACAAAAGGTTCTGCGAAATCACCAGAAACAGAAAAAGTTGTAGAAGCAACTCGCATTGCAAAAGAAATGGCTCCTGAATTAATTTTAGATGGAGAATTCCAATTTGATGCTGCATTCGTACCATCTGTAGCTGAGAAAAAAGCTCCAGGTTCTACAATTAAAGGTGATGCTAACGTATTCGTATTCCCAAGCTTAGAAGCTGGTAATATCGGCTACAAAATTGCACAACGCTTAGGTAACTTTGAAGCAGTAGGACCAATCTTACAAGGTTTAAATATGCCTGTAAACGATCTATCTCGTGGATGTAACGAAGAAGAAGTGTACAAGCTAGCTTTAATTACAGCAGCTCAAGCACTTTAATTCTATAACGAATTGATATAAAAAATGACCACCCTCATTTCATGTATAACGGAATGGGGGTGGTTATTTTTTGCTTTCTATTTTTCTAAGCCAAGTGCCTTATTATTACGATCGATAATGCGTTGTAAATTCGTTTCATATAAAGGAATTTCATCTACTGTTAGTTGCGACGGTGTTAATTTCGGCGCAAAGTGTTGTAGTGTTTTTAAAAGGCGCATCATTAAATCTTGTACAGTAATTGTTTCACCGAGTAATTCAGACAATGAAGCCATTGTACTTGGAACAATTTCAGGATACGTAAACCTTGTTTCTTCTCCTTGAATTGCTAAGTTGTAAAAATCACGAACGAGTGTGGCGCGCTCAGAGCCACTTCCTGTCGCACATAAGTAAATTTGTACAGCAACACCTCCGCGAATACGACGCTGAGAAATACCAGCAAATTTTTGATTACGAATGCTCAAGTCGTAGCTGCCAGGACAATAAGAACCAACAATCTCTTTTGCCTCGATAGTAACATCGTAATCTTTTAACATCTCCTTAATTAAATGCCACATTGTATCGTATCCAAGGTCGATATCAATACCTTTTTCTGTTTCTTGGAATAGAAGTGATACGTTTAAAACTCCTTCATCAAGTACGACTGCAAGACCTCCTGAATTACGGACAATGACATGGAAGTCTTTGCTTTTTAGAAAAGAAACCCCTTCATCTAAATGAGGAAGACGGGAGTCTTGAATACCGAGAACAATTGTATTGTGATGAACCCAAGAACGCATTGTTGCAGCGGATTGACCATTTCCAATAGCTGTGCATAATGTGTCATCCATCGCGAATGACTGCAGCGCGTGAAATGTTGGTCCTAAACTAGATTGATCAACGATACGCCACTCTGGTTGAGATAAAATCGAACGGGAATTGCTCATATAACTAACCCCTTATCTATAAAATGACAATCTTTATTATAACAAAAAAGAAGAAAGAAGGTTTTGGAAAAGAATCTTACTAAATTGTAATATTTCTGTAAGGAAAGTAAATTGGTAAAGCCATTTGTGGTAGTTAAACTAAGAGATGTAAGTATCGTTTTAGGAGGAATAGAAATGAATAAGATTAAATTAGGATTTGTAGCAGTTATGTCAGCCGCTGTATTTAGCGGTTGTTCTATTGTGGATATGATTTCACCGCAGGCAAAAGGGATAGTTATGTACGGTGATGATATAGGTGTTCAAAAAACAATGGATCAATATAAAGATAAAATCGAATCTCAACATAAATTTGAATCGAAATTTGCTACAGCTAATGACCAAAAGGCATTAATTATGAATAAAACAACGGCAGAAAAGATGATAAAAGAAAAGGTATTGAGAAAGGTAGATAAAGATAATGTAGAGCCAATTACAACATTGCCGGCTATTTCTGAAGAAGCAGGAATTGTATTTGCAAAGAATGAGCAAAGTGATGTAGTAATGGATGGGAAGAAAATGAAATATGAAGGTAACGTGGTGATTGGTGACGCTCGTAAATATGCAGATATATATGTAGTTGTTAGTGATTCAGTGTATCAAAAAATAAACGATCCAGTAAAAACAATCGGTGTCGTAGCGTTTAAAGAAAATCCGAAGAAAGAAATTTTCCCGGATATAAAGAAGGATTCTAAAGTAGAAGAGGCACATATGATTGAAGTGAAATAAAAAGGATGCATATAATGCATCCTTTTTATTCTGCAATCTTTTCTAAATTACCGTTTCGATCCATTCTAAAAGACGTTTGTGCGCGCTCTTCGTCATCCATTACCGCCAATTTGCGAGCACGGTTCATAATATTCATGAGTGTTTCGTAATCTTCTTGTACAGTATTAGATTGTTTTTCTAATTTCTCTAGTTTCTTTTCTAATTCTTCATTACGTAGCATTTGTGTTTTAATTTCGTGTTTCAATCTCGTATTCTCATTTTCAAGAGCTGTTACTTTAACATTTGAAGTTCCGACTGTTTGTAAAAAGTAAATAACATCTTGCATTGTTATAGAGCTCTTTGAAATAGAAACAGTGGGCTCTTGATATTGGACAGCTTCTGTATATTGAACATTTGTTTCATGAGCCATTGGTTCTTCATAGTTAATTACCATTTCTGAAGCTGGGGGTGTATACAGTAGGCGTTTTTTAGCTTGATCGCCACTTGCTGCGCGCATTTTATCCTTACGGTGTTTTTTTGCTAGTTGAAGAGCTTGCTCATAGCTATAACGAACAACAGCATTCCAGCGGAAACCACAAGCAGCTGATGTACGATTTAATTGATCTCCAACCTCTTCAAAAGCATTTAATTGTGTACTTCCTTCCCGAACATGGCGGAGTACAGTTTCAGCAAGCAATAAATCATCTTCATCTGTCCAAGCATCTTGTCTTACTTTCATAGATTCAACTCCCTTTCTTTTTATGAACTTCCTATTTTTATAATGGGCAAAAAAAAGAGCTTTTATACAAAGCTTTTAAAAATATGGTAGATTTCGATGAAGGTAAGAAATTTTCTCCGAATGACGAAAGCTTGTGAAGGGAAAAATGAAGATAATATGTAGTGTTATATAGGGATAGAGCTATGTGGAGAGACTTGCAACGAGACTCAAAGAGCGGTAAAATACCATTTAGTGTTTATTGTTAAATGTACTTGTGAAAAGTTTAAAATAGAGGAAGTGTTATATATAATGGGAAACGAATTTCGTGTGTGTGATGATTGTCAGGCAACGAACGTTAAGACGCTAATTCAAAAGCTTAAAAAGGTAGATTCATGTGCAGCAATTGAAGTTGGATGTCAATCTTATTGCGGACCGGGTCGTAAAAAGTCATTCGCTTTTGTAAATAATCGTCCAGTGGCTGCTCCAACTGAAGATGAGCTAATTAAAAAAATTGAAGCAAAACTAAATAAGTAAGAAAAAGAAGAGTGAATACTTTACTCTTCTTTTTTGTGTTGATATAAAGGAATTATTTCGAAATAATTCCTTTATATCATACAAGAGCAGTCCACAAAGAGAATGGTTTTATACCAATTACATTAGTTTTATATTGCAAAATAATGGTTGACAGTCTTTTGTGACGATAGGTAGAATAGAGGAGATAATGATGAGAATCATTATCAAAAAAGAAATCATTAACCTAATTTTTTTTTGTTTTTAGTTGAGAATAAATTTCATTTTATTAAATATATGTTGTTGGTTAGGATGGTTGAGGGATGGAAGCAAGCGCGAGGAGCATAGAACAGCAAGAAGTGAATGTTAAAGAGATTAAGAGTAGGCCAATCATTGCTTCTATTATTTTAATAGCGGGCACAATTTTGTTAGCTTTAAGCATGGCAGTTTCTATTTCATTTGGTGCAGCAGATATTAGTTTGAAGACTGTATGGCAAGCTGTATTCCAGTTTGACGGGTCTATAACGCACCATAATGTAATTCAAGAACTTCGTATGCCTAGAGCAATTGGGGGCGTAGTTGCGGGTGCCTTTTTAGCGGTATCGGGTGCAATTATGCAAGGTATGACACGAAATCCACTTGCATCACCATCGTTAATGGGGATTACAGATGGGGCTGTATTTGGAATTGCAATTATGTATGCATTTTTCCCTAATTCACCTTATTTAATGTTTGTTATCGCTTCTTTTATTGGAGCTGCATTTGGAGCAAGCATTGTATATGGTATTGGGTCTTCATCACCAGGTGGATTAACGCCTGTAAAATTAGCACTAGCTGGAGCGGCAATTAGCGCATTATTAGGGGCTATTTCGTCTGGGATTGCATTGTATTTCAACCTTGCCCAAGAGGTGAGTATGTGGAATGCAGGCGGTGTTGCTGGTGTGAAATGGCAAAGTATTAACATGCTAGTGCCAATTGGACTCGTTTGTCTTGTTATAGCAATTATGATGTCGAGATACATTACAATTTTAAGTTTTGGTGAAGAAATTGCGATTGGACTTGGTCAAAATACAATATTAATTAAATTTATTGGAACAGTACTTGTTCTTGTATTAACAGGTTCTGCAGTATCTATGGCAGGATCAGTTGGATTTGTTGGCCTTGTAATTCCACATATGACGCGTTTTCTTGTAGGATCAGACTATAGATGGGTTATCCCATGCTCCGCTGTCTTAGGTGGATTGTTAATAGAATGTGCAGATATGCTATCTCGCATTATTAACCCACCATTTGAAACGCCAATCGGAGCAATTACAGCACTTATTGGTGTTCCATTCTTCCTCTACTTAGCACGTAATGAAGGGAGAGGGAAAATGTGAGGACAAGTGTCTTAACAAAAAAGAACATTACGATCTTAACGATTTTAGTTGGATTAATTTTTTCCGTATTTCTTATTAGTTTAAATACAGGAACATTTAAAATACCGCCAATGGATGTATTGAAGTCATTGGTTGGGCTAGGTGCAGAAGATCAATCAGTCATTTTATTTGAATTTCGTATGCCACGTATGATTATTGCTATACTAGTTGGTTCAGCATTAGCAATGTCAGGTGCAATTATGCAAGGGTTATCACGAAATCCACTTGCTGACCCAGGGATTATCGGTATTAACGCTGGGGCGGGTTTGACAGTTGTTGTATTCGTTTACTTCTTCTTCGGAAAGGTCGGAACTGGTACGCTTTTATCCGTATTCATTCTTCCATTTTTCGCATTAGTTGGTGCAATATTAGCAGCGGTTATTATTTACGCACTAGCATGGAAAGACGGTGTTTCATCAACTCGTTTAATACTTGTTGGTATTGCAGTAGCAGCAGGGTTTGGTGCTGTTAGTTTAATCTTTTCAATGAAAATGACATCTAATGATTTCCGTTTTGCGACAATTTGGTTAGCAGGGAGTTTATGGGGGACGGATTGGAAGTTTGTATTAAGTGTACTCCCATGGATGATTATTTTTTTACCAATTGCTATTAGTAAAGCACACGTATTAAATGTAATGAATTTAGGCGATTCTGCAGCAGTTGGGCTTGGTGTAAATGTAGAAAGAGAAAGACGTAAATTATTATTTATTGCAGTTTGTTTAGCTGGTGCATCTGTTGCAGTTGCTGGTGGAATTGGCTTTATCGGCTTAATGGCTCCTCATTTAGCGAGACGTCTTGTTGGCGGAAAGCATCAAATTATGTTGCCTACGGCGGCATTAATTGGGACATTCCTACTTTTACTTGCAGATGTAATTTCAAGGAGTGTATTATCAACTTCAGAAATACCGGTCGGTCTTGTTATTTCTGTAATTGGTGCACCATATTTCATTTATTTACTTATGAGGACAAAATAAAGGGAGGCTTTTTGTATGGCAACTTTAGCGGTTGATTCGGTATCTGTTGGCTACAATGAAGGATTAATTATAGATGGATTATCAGTTGAAATCCCAGAAGGGAAAATTACAACAATTATTGGGCCAAATGGTTGTGGGAAATCCACGTTATTAAAAACGGCTTCTCGTATTTTAAAAGCAAAACGAGGTACTGTTTATCTGGATGGAAAAGCAATTGAGAAGCAGCCAACGAAAGAAATCGCAAAGAAAATGGCGATTTTACCACAAACTGCAGAAGTGCCAACAGGCCTTACTGTGTTTGAACTTGTTTCATATGGACGTTTCCCTCATCAAAAGGGATTTGGGACATTGAAAGAAGAAGATTATCGCTACATTCATTGGGCACTTGAAGTGACGGGAATGACAGAATTCGCAAATCGTCCAGCAGAAGCTTTGTCAGGTGGTCAACGTCAACGTGTATGGATTGCGATGGCTCTTGCACAAGGAACAGATTTACTTGTATTAGACGAGCCGACGACATACTTAGATATGGCTCATCAACTTGAAGTATTAAATTTATTGAAGAAGTTGAATCAAGAAGAAGGCAGAACGATTGTTATGGTTATTCATGATTTAAATCACGCTTCTCGTTTCTCAGATCATATGATTGCACTAAAGGCTGGTAAGTTAATGAAACAAGGAACACCAGATGAAGTTATGACGAGTGAAACACTTCGTGATGTATTTGAGATTGAAGCTCAAATTGTTCCATGTCCAGTAAACTGCAAACCAATTTGTTTAACGTATGATTTAGTGATGATCAATAATCAATTACGAAAAAAAGCATAAACAGAATAGGCCCCTCTTATTTTGCTAAGAGGGGGCATTCTAATGGCTGTTGAACTTCTTATTTACCAATAGGAAGCTGAACACCCGTTAGAACGGGTGATGAACAACGATTAATAAATATATATTAATTAATTGTTGTTTTCTGTTTCTTATAGTTAATAGCGACTTATAAGAGAAATACATCTAGAAGGAGTGGGAATATGAAGAAATTCAAAGCGACACTATTAGCAATGGTACTAGTTGTTATTTCTGTACTATTTGCAGCTTGTTCTTCTAACAAAGAGGAAGAAAAGAAAGCAGATGCGAAGACTGAAGAGCGCACTGTACAACATGCAAAAGGGGAAATTAAAATCCCTGCAAATCCAAAGAAAATCGCTGATCTTAGTGGTTCAACAGAAGAATTATTAATCTTCGGTATGAAACCAATTATTACTGCTAATACATCTCAAGAAAAAATTGATGCACATATTGAAAAGAAATTAAAAGGTGTAACACCAGTCGGCTCAGCTTGGGGCGATAAAATTAATATTGAAGCAGTAGCGGCTGCAAAACCTGATTTAATTCTTGTAAACAATCGTCAAGAAAAAATTTACGATCAATTATCTAAAATTGCACCAACGGTTATGTTAAAAACTCCATTAGATCAATGGCGTCCAAAATTCGAGGAATTAGGAAAAATCTTCGATAAAGAAAAAGAAACAAAAGAATGGTTTGCAAAATACGATGAAAAAGCAAGTAAATTACATGATAAAATTATCGCAAAAACTGGTGATGCGACGTTCATGAAAATGGCTGCGTATCCAAATGCATTCCGCGTATACGGTGACTATGGTTATGGTAGTGTAATCTTTAATGATTTGAAATTACCAGCAGTTAAAGGTACACCAACTGACAAACCGTTAGTACAAGTACAAAAAGAAGCTTTAATCGACTACAATCCAGATTATTTATTCGTATTTACAACTGGTGATGGTTCTCAGCGCTTAAAAGAATTCCAAGAAGAAACAATTTGGAAAAACATGAACGCTGTTAAGAATAACCACGTATTTACAATCAAGAACGAAGACTTAAACAAAGGATACTTCCCGCTTGGTAAAGAAATGATTTTAGATGAAGTTGCTGAGTTCGTTTTAGGAAAATAATATATAAAGAAAAATCACTTTTGCTTCGGTAAAGGTGATTTTTCTTTATATAAGCGAATTAATATAGTCTTTCATTTCTTTCTGTTTCCTATTTCGTTTATAATATAAGGTAGGAATGTAGTAAAGAAAGGGGGATGTCGATGGTATATTTAAACGACAAACTCAGCGAAACAAAAGTGTTTAAAGACCCAGTACATAAATATGTACACGTACGTGATCGCGTAATTTGGGATTTAATCGGAACGAAAGAATTTCAACGTTTGCGCCGTATTAAGCAGCTTGGAACGACATTTTTTACATTTCACGGTGCAGAGCATAGTCGCTTTACTCATTCGTTAGGTGTATACGAGATTATTCGTCGTATGATTGATGATGTGTTTGATGGCAGACCGAATTGGAACGCAGAAGATAGATTGTTATGTTTATGTGCAGCACTCTTGCATGATGTAGGGCATGGTCCGTTCTCTCATTCATTTGAAAAAGTTTTCTCACTAGACCATGAGAAATTTACGCAAAAGATTATAGTTGGTGATACGGAAATTAATGATGTGTTAAGCCGCGTTGACAAGGAGTTCCCACAAAAGGTAGCAGATGTTATCGCTAAGACGTCTACTAATAAATTAGCAATTAGTATGATATCAAGCCAAATTGATGCAGATCGTATGGATTATTTATTAAGAGATGCATATTTTACTGGTGTGAAATATGGGAACTTTGATATGGAACGTATACTGCGTGTTATGCGCCCATATGGAAATCAAGTTGTAATAAAAAATAGTGGTATGCATGCTGTTGAGCATTATATTATGAGTCGTTATCAAATGTACTGGCAAGTGTATTTCCATCCAGTAACACGCAGTGCGGAAGTCATTTTAACAAAGATTTTACACCGCGCCAAATCATTGCATGAGAAGTATTATACGTTTAAATATCATCCTGTTCATTTCTATTCTTTATTTGAAGAAGAAGTGACAGTAGAGGATTATTTAAAGTTAGACGAGAACGTAATGTATTATTACTTCCAAGTATGGCAAGAAGAAGAAGATCCGATTTTAAGTGATTTATGTCGCCGATTTATGAATCGAAACCTCTTTAAATATGTAGAGTTTACAGAGAAGCATGGTTTAGATAATTGGATGGAATTAAGTAGTTTATTTAAAAAGATTGGACTTGATCCAGAGTATTATTTAGTTGTTGATTCAACATCAGATTTACCATATGATTTTTACCGTGCAGGAGAAGAAGAAGAGCGTCTTCCAATCTTACTTCTTATGCCGAATGGGGAGCTCAGGGAGCTTTCACGTGAATCAGATATCGTTGAGGCAATTACAGGGAAGAAAAGAACGGATCAAAAGCTATTTTATCCGCATGATTTAATCTATGAAGATGGAAGAAAAGGAAAATATAAAGAGAGAATTATTCAATTATTAGAAGGTAAAAAATAAGAAGCAGTCATTAGACTGCTTCTTACTAAAAAAATTTGAAATTATTTGTCGCTTAAGCGTTTTCCGCCAACTGCATAATGATTTTTAGACATTTCTTCGATGAAAACAACAATGTTTTCTTCAGGAGCACCAGTTGTTTCGCTTACTGCTGCAGTTACTTTCTCAGCAAGAGCTTTCTTTTGTTCTTCTGTGCGTCCTTCTAACATTTTCACTGTTACGTATGGCATGTATAATCGCTCCTTTTATGTAAGTTACAATCTTATTATAACGGATTATGAGGAAGAACAATCGGAAAAACAAATATTTTCTTTTTTTGACATAATGAAGAGGAGATGAAGTATGGATCAGTTATTTAGATATCCGTTGCATCAAATTCCACTGGTAGCAATGGCGATTATTATTGCGCTATCTGTGCATGAATTTGCCCATGCATATGTTGCATATAAATTTGGTGACGATACAGCAAAAAGACAAGGGCGTTTAACGTTATCACCAATGGCTCATTTAGATCCTATTGGGATGATTGCTGTATTAATTCTTGGGTTCGGTTGGGCAAGACCAGTACCTGTTAACCCATATAACTTTAAAAAGCCTCGCCTTGCGGGAATATTGGTTTCTATTGCAGGACCGATTAGTAATTTAATTTTAAGTGCAATCGGTTTAATTATTTGGTACAGCTTATTAACGTTTGGCGTATTAGATGCGATTCCATTTGCAGTAGCAGATACATTAGGTCAATTTTTCCAAATTTTTATTATGCTTAATATTGTTTTACTTGTATTTAACTTATTACCGATTCCACCACTTGATGGATATCGTGTAATTGAAGATTTAGCACCAGCAAATGTACGCGCAAAAATGACACAGTATGAAAAGTATGGAGCAATTGCTTTATTAATTCTTGTTATTACGCCGCTTAGCAATTACACAATTCAGCCTATTTTTAATGTTGTCATTCCGCATGTATTAGTATTTTTACAAAGTATCATTGCGCCTATTTTCGGGCTTATATAAGCATTTGAGTGAGGAGGAATTTACATATGACAGAGAAAAAGAAAAAAATCGGTTTTAATATCGTAAAAAATGATTCAACAGATGGACATGGTGGATTTGGTGTTGGAGCACTAAGTTTAGAAAATATTTCACCTGTTTTTGTCGATGTATTAGAGCAAACTGCATTCGTTGATATTGGCGCGATGCATGCGCGTAGTACGGTAGAAAAAGGGATTAAGTTTTTAACAAATAAAGATGAGGTTCCAAACGGAAAACCATATTGGCTTGTTTGGGTAACAATTGAAAGAACAGCAAACGGGGCTTATTATGCAGGTGTAACGGCTTGTGAAATGACGGTTGACCGTGAAATTCGCCGTGGATATAAATTACTTCCAGAGCATGTGAATAAAATGGATAAATCATTAAAGCGTCACATCATGGTTGATCATATGGATGAATCATCTAAAAAGGTACTTGGTACATTTTTAAAAGAGCATAACGAAGCAGTTTGGAACGAATCTAGTGAAGAATTGCGTCATACATTATTAGGTGAATAAAAAATAGCTGACGGATTTCCGTCAGCTATTTTTTTTACCAAGGAAGATACCTTTTCCACCAACTTGTCTTTTTCTTCTCTTCACTAGCCTTTTCAAACTCTTCTTTCTCGTCAACGTGGTCCATGCAATATTCGGTCGGTTCTGTACCTTTTGCAAAATACATTTTGACAGAAATCGGACAGTTTTTTGTGGCAATCTTCCCGTTTTCAGGATTGATATTTACAGCTACAACATCATTTGGTGGCTCGAACTCTTTTTTAGGTTGACCATCTAGTCCTTTTTCCATCGTGTCGGCCCATATTTTTTTCGCATAGCCTTGTTCTGCTGGATTTGAAATGGACTTCGGCTGATCATATCCTACCCAAACACCTGTTACAAGCTGCGGAGTGAATCCAATCATCCAACTATCAGTTTCTGTAGAGCCAGATTTCCCTGCATATGTTCGCGATAGTTTTGGAAGGAGTGATTGTCCTGTAACAGAAGCGTAACCACTTAATTTTTTGTTAAACATACCAGTCATCATATCTTCCATAACAAATGCTTTATTTTTATCGAGAACTTGTTTACTCTCCAAATGTGCATCGTACAGCATGTTTCCTTCATGATCAACAACGCGGCGGATGAAAATCGGTTTTACTTGTTTCCCGCCGTTTGCGAACATGCTATAAGCATTAACCATTTCAACCGGTCTTACAGGTGATGTACCGAGAGCAAGAGATGGGACATCCTTTAATGAACTAGTAATTCCGAATTGCTTCGCTGTTTTCGCAAGAGAATCTTCTCCTAAAAACAAATTTGTTTTCACGGCGTATACGTTATCCGACACAGCAATTGCTTGCGCCATCGTGACAAAATCGTCTGCGTAATAGTCTTTATAGTTTTTCGGTTTATATTTAGAAACACCATCACCCAAAGTGAATGCTGTATACTCACTTTTTAAGCGCGTTGCTGGGGTGAATCCCTTTTCTAAGGCAGCGTAATATAGGAACGGTTTAAAAGTAGAACCAGGTTGGCGAGCGGCTTGAATGGCCCTATTAAATTGACTTTCTTTATAGTCCTTTCCGCCTACAAGAGCTGCTACCTCACCAGTTTTAGGATTCATTGAGACGAGGGCGGTTTGTATACTTGTTGTTTCTGGAATATTGTCTTTTACAGCTTGTTCTGCTACAGCTTGTAGTTTTGGATCTAACGTTGTGTAAATGCGCAGTCCTCCTCGCTGTAGGGCTTGTTCATCTAATCCAATATCGTGAAGGAGAGAGGCTTGTACAGCATCTTGGAAATATGGTGCGATCTCTGTGACTTTTTTCGTTTCTAATGAAGCAAATGCTAATTTCTCTTTCTTTGCAGAAGATGCTTGTTGTTTTGTGATATAGCCTTGCTCTACCATCTCATCTAATATGAGAGATTGACGCCCTTTTGCACGTGCTTCTTTTAAATAGGGAGAATACATGCTAGGGCCTTTCGGAATACCTGCGAGCATGCTAGCTTCTGCTAATGTTAACTCTTTCGCCGTTTTATCGAAATACATACGGGATGCAGCTTCAATACCGTAAGCGCCATGGCCGTAATAAATTGTATTTAAATAGCCTTCTAAAATATGATTTTTACTATAATTCACTTCGAGACGAACAGTATACATTGCCTCCAATAATTTACGTTTCCACGTTTTATCGTGATCTAAATAAAGGTTACGAGCGTATTGCTGCGTAATGGTACTGGCACCTTGTACCTTTGCCATTGCCTTTAAATCTGCAACGATTGCACCTGCAATTCGTTTCATATCAAAGCCATGATGCTTATAAAATCTTTGATCTTCAATAGAAAGTGTAGCGTCTTTTACATAAGGAGAAATTTGATCGAGAGAGACATTGTAGCGCTTTTGCATCTCATTACTCTGTCCCATGACGGTATCATCATTGGCATAAAAGACACTCGTTTGCGGAACGGCGACGGGAGGAGGGCCCATAATTTTTGCAACTATAATGATAATAAAAAAGGAAAAAACGAAAAAAAGAACACATGAAAACATTGCGGTGAAGAAAAGACGTTTATATGTTTTAAGTTTTGGATTCATAGTCTGATCCATCTTTTTCATCCCCTTATTATCGTGCTAATTGAGGGAAATAACCCTCAATTGATTAAAGTTTCATTCTATTAGTATTGAGGGTTTTGGCTTATTTTAAACAATGAAATTTCCAAAATAAAAAGAGCCCTTTCATTTAAGAAAGAAGCTCGAAGGCACGCGTTGGCCAATCTGTAATGATGACATCTACGCCATAATCAATCATAGTTTGTAAATCTTTGTATTCATTGATTGTGTAAGGGCGGAAAGCGTATCCTTTTTCCTGTGCTAATTGAACAAACTCTTTTGTTAATAGCTTGAAATTAGGATGTAATCCAGTTGCTTCTCGTTTTTTTGCTTCGGCAATAGGATCAGCAAGAGGTGTATCGTATAAAATTGCTCTCGGTATTTCTGGAGCAATTGTTGCTAATAATGAAATGGAATCATGGTTAAATGATGAAAATACAATTTGATTGGAAAGATGATATTCACGAACAAGGGCAACAACTTTTTCTTCAATATTAGGATAGTGAATGACATCTGTTTTTAATTCAATGTTGAGTTGTAAATTTGTTGTAGAGAGCCAAATGAATACTTCTCGTAACGTTGGGATTTTCGCCTCATGAAAAGAAGGGTCTTTATGGCTACCAGCATCTAATCGCTGTAATTCCTCTACAGTTTTTTCAGAAACGAGTCCCACGCCATTTGTTGTGCGGTCGACTGTTTCGTCATGAATAACAACAAGTTCACCATCTTTTGATAGATGGACATCAAGTTCAATTCCGTGAGCACCAATGCGTTCTACTTCTTGGAAGGCAATCATTGTATTCTCTGGATGTGTCCCTTTTACCCCGCGATGGGCAAAAATAAGTGGTTTATTCATTTGAGAATCTCCTTATCGTTTCTTTTCTTTCATTATGAAACTGCTTTGAGAAAAATACAATTGAATATGACAAACATTTACAAAAGTATAACAGTTGCACAAAAGTTAACGTTAACGTAAAATGTAATAACCCGGTGAAAGGAGGAATAAACATGTATAAAATTGATGAAGTAACAAAGCAAGTCGGCTTAACAAAGCGTACACTTCGTTATTATGAGGAAATTGGTTTAATTCATCCTCCAGAACGTAGTGAAGGGAACATTCGTCTGTATACAGATGAGGATATCGTAAGAATTAAAAGGATTGTAGAAGCGAAAGAAGTACTAGGGGTTACGCTTCAAGAAATGCAGCATTTCCTATCTTTAAAAGAAAGAATGGAAAAAAGAAGAAATAGTGAGAACCCTCGTGACCGTGAAGTCATTCAAGAAATTAAAGAGATGCTTGAAAAACAAGTGCAAACGTTAGATGAAAAAATGCAGCAAATGCAGCGCGTGAAGGCGGAGCTAGAGGATAGTTTAAATCGAGCGGTTACATTTTTAGAGAATACAAAGGGAGAGTAATCGAAATGGAGAGCAAACAAAAACTAGGGAGATTGATTACAGTATTGGCTACCTTCCTTGCCTTTTCAGGTATAGGGGTAGTCGATCCGATTTTGCCGATTATTGCTGAGAAAATCGGTGCAACGCATTGGCAAGTAGAGATGTTATTTACAGCCTATATTTTAACGATGGCTATTATGATGTTACCAGCCGGTATATTTGCATCAAGATTTGGTGATAAACGAATGATGACAATCGGTCTTGCGATTGTGACTGTATTTGCATTTATATGTGGTACATCACAAACGATTGCACAATTATCTCTTTTCCGTGCAGGATGGGGATTAGGAAATGCGATGTTCTTTGCGACAGCGATGACATTACTAATTGCATTAAGTAAAGAAGTTCATGAAGCAGTAGGATTGTATGAGGCAGCAATTGGTTTAGGAATGGCAGGTGGTCCGTTATTAGGCGGGATATTAGGTGGACACTCTTGGCGTTATCCATTTTTCGCGACAAGTCTTTTAATTTTCTTAGCATTTATTTTAGTTTTCTTTTTTGTAAAAGAACCGGAGCGAAAAGTGAAGCGTAAAGCGGCTGGCGTAGGGGAATTACTTAACCTAGTGAAGTATAAACCGTTTATGCAAGGCGCACTGTCAGGGATGTTATATTACTACGGATTTTTCGTTGTGTTAGCATATTCACCACTTATTATGCATTTATCTGCCATTCAATTAGGATTCGTATTTTGTGGATGGGGATTAGCGTTAGCTTATGGCTCAGCGATATTAGCACATAAATTAGAAGGTAAATATGAACCGAAAACATTGTTAAAAGGTAGCTTACTTATATTTGCGATTTTATTAATTGCACTATTCTTCGTGAAAATTATGTGGTTACAAATCGCGTTAATTGTCCTATCAGGATTAACATCAGGATTAAATAACGCATTATATACAAGTTATGTAATGGATATTTCACCTTATGAAAGATCTGTTACATCAGGTGTTTATAACTTCGTGCGTTGGCTAGGAGGCGCAATCGCTCCAATTTTATCAGGAATTATCGGTCATGCAGTTTCACCACAAAGTCCGTTTTTAGTTGGTGGAATTGTTGTATTAGTTGGATGTGTTATGATTTTAATTCCTGTTAATAAACCGACAAAAGTAGAGACAAAGGCCCTTTCTTAAGAAAGGGTTTTCTTTCCTATTATAGTGCAAGCCCTTCTCACATATATGTTAGAACGCTCTGACTAAAATATATTTTCGGTATTTTTGTACTTTTAACTATACTTTTTGGATGTTTTGTTTTATTTTTGTTAGGGGACATTAATGATGTCCCTATTAAAATTTGCATTGAAAGGCGTGATTGTACGATGGAACTATGGTTCACTGAAAAACAAACAAAACATTTTGGAATTACGGCGCGTATTAACCGCACATTACATACGGAGCAAACAGAATTTCAAAAG
This sequence comes from Bacillus clarus, assembly GCF_000746925.1. GTDB lineage: Bacteria > Bacillota > Bacilli > Bacillales > Bacillaceae_G > Bacillus_A > Bacillus_A clarus. The sequence goes on along the minus strand of NZ_JMQC01000008.1, from coordinate 2,204,035 downwards.
CTTGATATGGTTGAAACGGAAGAGTTTGGAAACATGCTTATTTTAGATGGCATGGTTATGACGACAGAAAAGGACGAGTTCGTTTATCATGAAATGGTAGCACACGTACCTTTATTTACACATCCGAACCCTGAGAACGTATTAGTTGTTGGTGGCGGCGATGGCGGTGTTATTCGTGAAGTTTTAAAACACCCAAGCGTGAAGAAAGCAACTCTTGTTGAAATCGATGGGAAAGTAATTGAGTACTCTAAACAGTACTTACCATCAATTGCAGGTGCATTAGATAATGAGCGCGTAGAAGTAAAAGTAGGAGATGGTTTCCTACACATTGCAGAGAGCGAAAATGAATATGACGTAATTATGGTAGATTCTACTGAGCCAGTAGGACCAGCAGTAAACTTATTTACAAAAGGATTCTACGCTGGAATCTCAAAAGCGTTAAAAGAAGATGGTATTTTCGTTGCACAAACGGACAACCCTTGGTTTACACCAGAATTAATTACAACTGTGTTTAAAGATGTAAAAGAGATCTTCCCAATTACTCGTTTATACACAGCAAACATTCCAACGTACCCAAGTGGACTTTGGACATTCACAATTGGATCTAAAAAACATGATCCACTAGAAGTAAGTGAAGAGCGTTTCCATGAAATCGAAACGAAGTACTACACAAAAGAATTACACAATGCAGCATTCGCATTACCGAAATTTGTTGGCGATTTAATTAAGTAAGAAAACCGAGTTTGAACAAATAAAGTGTAAGTAGCTCATTTAAGGTGTTTGTCCAGAAGACTTGAACATGCTAGCTACTTACACTTCTGCAAATGAAATAATCTTCTTATTGTTAAAAAGAAGACCCCGGTAAATCGAGAAAGAGGAGCTGCATGCTCCAAATTTGAGAAATAATGAAAGGTTGGGATACCTTAAGTTCCACATAAGGAGGAAAAGAATATGCGTTTTGATGAAGCTTATTCAGGTAAAGTATTTATTAAAAGTCATCCAAGTTTTGAAGAGTCAGAGGCAGTTATTTATGGGATGCCAATGGATTGGACAGTAAGTTACCGTCCAGGTTCTCGCTTTGGCCCTGCACGTATTCGTGAAGTATCAATTGGACTAGAGGAATACAGTCCATATTTAGATCGTGAACTAGAGGAAGTAAAATATTTTGATGCGGGTGATATTCCATTACCATTCGGAAATCCACAGCGCAGCATAGACATGATTGAAGAATATGTAGCAAAACTATTAGATGCCGGTAAGTTTCCACTAGGTCTCGGCGGTGAGCACCTAGTGTCTTGGCCAATTTTTAAGGCAATGGCAAAAAAATATCCGGATTTAGCAATCATCCATATGGATGCTCATACTGACTTACGTGAGTCATATGAAGGAGAGCCTTTATCTCACTCTACGCCAATTCGTAAAGTGTGTGATTTAATTGGTCCGGAAAACGTATATTCTTTCGGAATTCGTTCTGGAATGAAGGAAGAATTTGAATGGGCAAAAGAAGTAGGTATGAACTTATATAAATTTGACGTATTAGAGCCGTTAAAAGAAGTATTACCGAAACTTGCAGGACGCCCAGTTTATGTCACAATTGACATCGACGTATTAGACCCAGCTCACGCTCCTGGAACAGGAACGTTAGAAGCTGGAGGTATCACATCTAAAGAATTATTAGATTCCATCGTAGCAATCGCAAATTCAAATATAAAAGTAGTCGGAGCAGACTTAGTAGAAGTAGCTCCAGTCTATGACCATAGTGATCAAACGCCAATCGCAGCAAGCAAATTCGTGCGGGAAATGCTGCTCGGTTGGGTGAAATAAAAGCGGAAGCGGCTCGTTTAGAGTGTGAGAGGGATGGAGCTTCAGACGTAGAGGCGTTTTTTGCCTCGAAGGAAGAAGCGAAGCCACCGAGCATTCTAGCCGCTGTAGCTGGATAGAAATAAAAGCGGAGGCAGCTCGCTCAGAATCACAGGACATTGGAGCACTCGACCGAGAAGCGTTTTTGGCTTCGGCCGAGAGTGTGAAATGGCCGGAGATTCTAGCTGCCATAGCTGGATAAAGTAAAAGTGAAGCCGACGGAGCACCAATGTATCGGTGTTTCGACATAAAAAGGAGATAATCTCAATTGATGAGATTATCTCCTTTTCCTTATGCAACTTTTTCTTCCGAAGTAATGCCACGAATTTCATCAGCAGAACGAATTGGATATTTGCGGAACACAATTGATCCAATATATCCGATAATAGTGGTAACGATTCCGCATAATATAGCGGCGATAGTAACTTTCATTACATCATTAAATCCGAACAGAACAAGAAGTCCTGGAATTGGTGATGCTGTACCAGGTGCATTGTTTACAAGCTGGAATAGCGACGTAATAATACCAGCAAGTGCGCCACCGACAAAGTTTGTCGCGTAAATTGGAATTGGATTTGCTGCGACAACATCAGCTTGTGTTAAAGGTTCAATTGCTACAGCAATCGTATCTTTCTTCGAACAAATCTTTAAGCGTTTAAAGAAGATAAAGTTCATTGGGGCAGAGGCTGCTACAGCAAGGCTGCCGATTGCCATTGGTAAACCTGTTAATCCAAGCATTGCAGTTAGTGCCATAGAGCTTAACGGTGATGTTGAAATAACAGTGATAAGTCCACCAAGCATAATTCCCATAATTACAGGGCTTTCTGTAGTTGCAATTGAAATAATAGAACCGATTTTTCCGAGTGTTACATTAACAAGGGGATCCATAAGCATAGCCATTCCACGTGAAAGTGGTGCTGCAACGAATAAGATTGCTAAAAATTCTACACCAGCTGGTAATTTCTTTTCGAGGAATTTTACGACGAAGGCGCAAACGTATCCAGCGAAAAAGCCTGGTAAAATACCGAATCCACTAGTAGCGATACCGATTAAAACAGCATATACGGGCGATACACCAATTGCTAATGCCACTAAAATAGCAGCCGCGACACCGCTCATACTACCAGAAGCTTCTCCTACTGCTTGTAAAAAATCGTTATGAAACATTTCGCCACCGATATAACGATGAAAGGCTTCAATAAGAAAACTTGCAATTGCTGCATTAGCTAAAGCACCCATTGCTTTCATTCCGTAAGGAGCACGGTAACTAAAAAGTGTGAAAAGAAAAAGTACAACGAGTAATAGTGCTAAACCTTGCAAAATAGCCATTTGAAAACTGTCTCCTTTTCATTTTTGTTATAAAAATTTGTATCATTCAATAATAATATAAAAGTTGGTTAAACGGAAAAAATTTTTATTGGGAAAATGCTACAAAGGAAGAGACCATTACAATAATGTAAGGAAAGTGTAAGACATTTCGATAGAGTATAGTATGCTCTTTTCCGTATAATACAGGTATAAGCATGTGACGGATTAGGAAGAAGTGCAAACAGGAGGCGCATATATGAAATTAGTAATGAAAGTTTTGACTGTTTTCGCCATCATTTTAGGTGGCACGGCATATTATTTACAATCAAAAACGGAAGGTGTCGGGGCTTTTGTGGATAACTTCTTTTCAAATAAAGAAATACAAGACTATTATGCAATTATAGATAAAGGCGAGAAAAAAGATGATGAATATTTGTATACATTTAAAGGATATACAGAAGATGGGAAGCAGCAAGTCATTAAAAAAATGGTAAATCGTGAATTACATGCAGGTGCGTTTATAAAGATTTATGCAAAAGGTATGCAAGGAAAGGGCTGGGCTGAAGTTCCGAAAGAATCAATCCCAGAAAAAGCATTGCAAAAAATAGAAAAAGCATAAAAGGAGCGAATCATTCGCTCCTTTTTTAGTGCGTTAAAATTGTAATGGATACGTTTGTTTTATTAGAAACAATTTTTGCGCGGCCACCAATTGGGAAAGTAAAGATAGGAGTTGTATGCCCGAAATTGGCGTTTGCAATTATAGGTATATGTTTAAGCTCTAACTTTGAAGCAATTATTTCTTGAATATCTTCTATAGTGGATTCGGATCCCTTTTGCATTCTTCCAATTACAATACCTTTTATATATTCGAAATTGGGTTGTTGTATGAGGGAGTGTAAATAACGATCAAAAGTTTTAATTGTAGCTGTACCTGTTAAGCTGTCCTCCTCAAGAAATAAAATCTTATCTTGTAAGTTTGTCATGTATGGAGTACCTTGTAATAAATTAAAAGTACTCATATTTCCCCCAATTATGTCGCCGATAGCTTCTCCTTCATGTATAGAAACATATCCTTCATTTTTAATAAACTCTCGTTTTTCTTGATCGATATACCAAGAATCATCGCTCCACGTTTCTGCTGGTAGTACTTCAATAGGTTCATCGGAAATCATGCATTTTAAAAAGTATTCGGTAGTATAGTCGAGTCCTTTCTCCATTCCAAATGAAGAAAATTGGGGACCTGAATATGTAATCAAACTTGTTTTTGCATAAATGGCATTACTTAAAGCCGTAATATCAGAATAGCCGCAAATAATTTTAGGGTTGTCACGAATTAAATCGTAATCGAGATGATTTAATAAACCATTAGAGTTGTATCCTCCAAGTGTCGTTAAGATTGCTTTTACATTATGGTCAGAGAAAGCGTCATGAATATCTTGAACCCTTGAAGAAATAGAAGATGAAGCGAAGCGGTCTATTTCTTCGGCATTTTTTGAGAACGAAACATGAAATCCCATATCGGTTAACCTTGTTATAGCAAGGTTTCTATTTTCATTTGAAACAATACTTAAACTACAAGATGGTGAAATAACCCTTATTTCATCACCTTGTTTTAATTTTTGTGGTAGCATTTTATTTCCTCCCTTTCAAACGATTGAATATTTTGATTTTAAAGATATTTTATCATAGGACGTAAATACGAATGAATTGTTTTTGGAAAAGGAGTTTTCCTGATTTTTCAGCAGACAGACATAGGCTTTTTTTGATATGATAGGAAAAGTGATTTATTATAAGCATTATTTAATATCTATAACATTTGAAAGGTGTGCAAGACGTGAAAAAACAACTTGCAGGCTTGCCAGTACACGTTCATTTCGTAACAGAAATCCGTGAAGGGGCGCGGAAGGAAACCGTTGCTTTTGAAGTAAATGGTCAATACTATGTAAAAGGTCAAGGTACATACGTAACATTCCAAGAGCCGAACGAACAAGGCGAAGTGAAAACAATTATTAAAATTCAAGATGAACAAGTTCTCATTATGCGTTCAGGTGCTATTTCTATGCGTCAGACGCATGTGAAAGGTGAATGGACAACTGGTACGTACACGAGTGAACTTGGTACGTTTGCACTGCAAACGAAAACTGATAACGTTCTTTTTAAATGGTCGGATGAAAAGAAAAAAGGACAACTCTTCTTAACGTACGCATTGCTTCTAAGTGAACAAGAGGCTGGTAGATATACAATTACAATTAATTTGAAGGAGGCAAAATAATGAATTCTTTAGAACAAGTAAAAGGATTGATTAAAGAAGAAATTCAAGCCGCTGTATTAAAGGCTGAATTAGCAACAGAAGAACAGATTCCAAACGTTATATTAGAATCTCCAAAAGATAAAACAAATGGTGATTTCTCTACAAATATGGCAATGCAACTTGCACGCGTTGCAAAAAAAGCACCTCGTATGATTGCAGAAGAATTAGTTGCAAACTTCGATAAAGCAAAAGCTTCTATTGAAAAAATTGAAATCGCTGGTCCTGGTTTTATTAACTTCTACATGGATAATAGCTACTTAACAGACTTAATTCCAACAATCGTTCAAGCTGGCGAAGCTTACGGTGAAACGAATACTGGTAAAGGTGAAAAAGTACAAGTTGAGTTCGTATCTGCGAACCCAACAGGTGACCTTCACTTGGGACATGCACGTGGTGCTGCAGTAGGTGACACTTTATGTAACGTATTAGCGAAAGCAGGATACGATGTATCTCGTGAGTACTATATTAATGATGCTGGTAACCAAATTCATAACTTAGCTCTTTCTGTTGAAGCTCGTTACATGCAAGCGTTAGGTTTAGAGAAAGAAATGCCAGAAGACGGTTACCACGGTGCAGATATCATTGGAATCGGTAAACGTTTAGCTGAAGAGTTCGGCGATCGTTATGCGAAAGCTGATGCGGAAGAAAGCTATGAATTCTATCGTGCATACGGTTTGAAATATGAGTTAGCGAAACTTCAAAGAGACTTAGAAAGTTTCCGTGTTAAATTTGATGTATGGTTCTCTGAAACATCATTATACAAAAACGGGAAAATTGATGAGGCTCTTGCAGTATTAAAAGAGCGTGAAGAAATCTTTGAAGAAGACGGCGCAACTTGGTTCCGCTCAATGACTTACGGTGATGATAAAAACCGTGTGTTAATTAAAAATGATGGTTCTTACACATACTTAACGCCGGATATCGCGTATCACCGTGATAAATTAGAGCGTGGTTTCGATAAATTAATCAACATTTGGGGTGCTGATCACCACGGTTATATTCCTCGTATGAAAGCAGCAATCCAAGCACTTGGTTATGATAAAGAAACGCTTGAGGTAGAAATTATCCAAATGGTACAACTGTACCAAAATGGTGAAAAAATGAAGATGAGTAAGCGTACAGGTAAAGCAGTTACACTTCGTGAGCTTATGGAAGAAGTAGGCGTGGACGCAATGCGTTACTTCTTTGCAATGCGTAGCGGTGATTCACACTTAGATTTCGATATGGACTTAGCTGTATCAACATCTAATGAAAACCCAGTATACTATGCACAATACGCTCATGCTCGTGTATGCAGCATCCTTCGTCAAGGTGAAGAACTTGGACTAGCTACAGGCGGAGATGTGAATTACAAACTTGTTACTTCTGAGAAAGAAGTAGAGTTACTGAAAAAACTTGGTGAATTCCCAGCTGTAGTTGCGGATGCAGCACAAAAACGTCTGCCACACCGCATTACAAGCTATGCATTTGAATTAGCAGCAGCATTACACAGTTTCTACAATGCAGAAAAAGTATTAAACCAAGATAACTTAGAGTTAAGTAAAGCTCGTTACGAATTAATGAAAGCAGTACGCACTACACTTCAAAACGCATTAGCAATCGTAGGAGTATCTGCACCAGAAAAAATGTAATAGACAAAAGAAAAGATACCTATTTTTGTTTAAAAGTGATATACAAGTTGACATAAAAACGTCTGATCAGTCTATAGGCTGATCAGACGTCAAAGAAAGAAGAGCACCGAAAAGTCGTGTGAGGAGAACTTCATGTACGACTTGATGAAGGGAAGCTGAAACAGAAAAAGAGATGGCAAAGCTATCTCTTTTTCTGTTTCAGTTTTTTACTCTAAATATATGTTATGGTGATGAAGTAAGAATAGAAAAACACTAATTAACTATTGATTTTTGGGAACAATTCTAGAATAATAGGTTGTTGGGGGTAAATTTATCAAAAAGTCGTACATGTATTATTAGTTGGTGGAATGTTACCAGGAGATGGTGTGATTGTTGTAAAAGATATTGTTATAGTTATACCAATACGAAAAAAACACTGCATCTAACCAAGTATCTACACAATTAGTAATTAATCTTGAAAACTTCCAATCTAGTCAAAAAACTAGGGATTTTATGTCTAAAATAGTACATATGGTACAACTAAAGTTTTCATGATTTGATAAAAATGATGAAAGAAGATAAATTTCTCGGTTTTGCTATTATCATCATATATATATATCGACATTTGACTTTAATGTCGCTCTAGAAAAGCTAACGCTTCTTAGCTAGTAAGTGAAATGTATATATAAGTTCATTTTAATTCTTCGACATAGCCATGGATCCATTAGGCAAATTACTTTTTCTCGACACTCATTTATAGACTCCAAAAATGAAAAGGCTGATTTTCGTATTTCTGCACGATGCACATGAAATCAGTTGACAATCACACTCTTTTTTAGTTACCCCCAAATTCGTTCCACTGTATTCAGATTTGGAGAATATGACTTTCATCTTCATAGGCAAATAATACTTCATCCGGAGCGTTTTTTATCATATAGCGCTGATATTGGAACGTTTCTTGTTTTTCTTGTCTGATTGTTTCGGTGTGTAGGGCGGTTATGTAACTATACATAAAATGTTTTAACATATGTCTAATTTGACCTCAACTCATGATGACAGAAAACGTATCTTCAATGACATCCTTTAGAATACGAGTATCCTAGCACATTTCACAGCTGTAACATTCTCCGGCTGGTGTGCTTAATTCGATTATACGCTGTACTTCTTGTTATTCTTCAGGAGGATAAGTATAGGAGTTGGTCAAATGCATATTTGCTGTGAGGTAGCTCGTCCATATTTACTCCCACTAAATTTTTTTGTGTATTGAGCAATCGTTTGCGTTAGATATGAAGAAGTTTCGGAAACTTTACGGCATAATAAGGCGAACGGCTGTCATGAGTTTTATCGTGAACGCTTGTTGCATTATCTTGTGATGACTTTGAAGTTATTCTATGGCCCGTTCATGTGTATGAATTTCTTTATTAAACTTTGACCTTTACCTTAGCCGTTTTTGTTAAACAATACAGACTCAAAATACTACAGTTTAGACATGTCGGAGAAATTAGATGAATGTATATAAAAGTCAAAATTCAAGTTTCTAAGCTATAGAAGGGTTGAAAAAAGAGAAAAAGATGATAATAGCTATCAAACATATGTAAGTAAAATAGCTTAATGACATTGAATAATAGAATCTTTGTCATAATATGTTTGTGTCAGAATCTAGAAACATTTAATTTTATAGGGAGGATAACAGAAAGTATGTATTTAAAAAGAATAACCTCGATTTTTTCGATTATAATGATTTTTATGTTTATTATAGGTCAGAGTTTGCTACCTATAATAGCAAATGCACAAGAGTTAAACACAGCAGGACTTGTGGATAGTTTTCAGATTGGTAAAACAAATCTAAGTACCACAGAACGGACTAAAGTAACTGTAAACTTTAGTGAAAAAAATGGACTTAGGCTGAAGCCTGGAGACATACTAACATTAACACTGCCTCCAGAATTAAAAGGATTAGATAGAGAGTTTCCATTAGATGACTATGGTACTTGTAAAGTTACTGCAGGTACTGTGGTATGTACATTTAATGATAAAGTGAGTACACATCAAAATATTAAAGGGTATTTAAACTTTTTCGTGGAAGCTGCTAATGTAGGAACGGATGAAAAGAAAGAGATTGAAACCAATTTCGGTACAAATGTAGATAAGCAATCTGTAACAATTACCGGACCAAGTAGTGGTGGTGGTACAGATCCTGGAAAGTCACCGTTTTTTTATAAAACTGGTGATATGAACTCAGGTAAGGACAATGAAGTACGTTGGTTCTTGAATATAAACTTAAATAAAGAAGAGTTAAGTCGCGATATTGTTGTGACTGATAATTTACAGGAAGGTCAAACACTTAATAAGGATAGTTTCTATATAATTGTAGATGATTATCTAGGTCGTCGATCTTTAACGTTACAAGAGTTTGAAAAGCAAGGTTACGGAACGATTACCTTTACTGATGACAGATCATTTAAAGTTGTGCTTTATAAGGATAAAGCACGTCTTGCCTCCTTTTCGATTGGTTATACATCTACTATAACGGAAGCTGGGAAGAAGCAAGAGTTTTTTAAGAATGATTATACGATTGATTACCAAGTTCTAAACAAAGACCCAGTTATTGAATCAGGTAGTTACCCAGTCGAGAATATGACAGCTGGCGGTGGTGCCGAAGGTAACGTGGTTCCAAAAGGAACGCTAAAAATCGTTAAGCATATTGAAGGGGATAAAGAAAAAGTAATCCCAAATGTTTCGTTTAAGTTGTATAAAGAGTCTGGTGAACAAGTTGGAGATGTATATAAAACAGATGAAAAAGGGATAATTGAAATCCCTAATTTACAACCAGGTAAATATTATGTGCAAGAAGTTTCAGCTCCAGACTATGTTGATTTCGATCCTCAAGTAAAAGTAAGTTTCGAAGTGAAATCAGGGTCTGCAAATGGAATTGAGTTACCAATTCCGAATAAGATGAAAACTACATCTGTTACAGGAACAAAGACGTGGAAAGGCGATAATGCGAAAGATCGTCCGACGATGATTAAGGTAGACTTACTACAAAATGGTAAAGTGATCGCAACACAAGAAGTAACAGAAGTAACAGGCTGGAAATATGAATTCAAAGACTTAGCGGCATATGATACAGACGGAAATGCATATAAGTATGAAGTAAAAGAACAAGCGGTAGATGGATATCAAACAGAAGTAAAAGGTTATGACATTACAAATACAAAAGTGGTACAAACAACAAAAGTAGGAGGAACGAAAACATGGAAAGACGATAATGCGAAAGATCGTCCGACGATGATTAAGGTAGACTTACTACAAAATGGTAAAGTGATCGCAACACAAGAAGTAACAGAAGCGAGCGGTTGGAAGTATGAATTTAAAGATTTAGAGGTACATGATGCTGAAGGTAAGGCATATAAGTATGAAGTGAAAGAACAAGCAGTAGATGGATACCAATCTGAAGTAAAAGGTAATGACATCACGAATACAAAGGTTGGAAAAACAAAAGTAGAAGGAACGAAAACATGGAAAGACGATAATGCGAAAGATCGTCCGAAGATGATTAAAGTGGACTTACTACAAAATGATAAAGTAATCGCAACGCAAGAAGTAACAGAAGCAAGCGGTTGGAAGTATGAATTCAAAGATTTAGCGGCATACGATGCAAACGGAGTAGCATACAAGTATGAAGTGAAAGAACAAGCAGTAAATGGATACCAATCCGAAGTAAAAGGCTATGACATCACGAATACAAAAGTAGGCGAAACGAAAGTAGAAGGAACAAAAACTTGGAACGATAACAATGCAACAGACCGTCCAAGCACGATTAAAGTAGATTTACTACAAAACGGTAAAGTAGTAGACACAAAAGAAGTAAGCAAAGCAACAAATTGGAAGTACACATTTGACAAATTACAAGCATACGATGCAAACGGAGTAGCGTACAAGTATGAAGTAAAAGAACAAGCGGTAGATGGATATAAATCGGAAGTAAAAGGTAATGACATTACGAATACAAAAGTAGGCGAAACGAAAGTAGAAGGAACAAAGACTTGGAACGATAACAACGCAACAGATCGTCCAAGCACGATTAAAGTAGATTTACTACAAAACGGTAAAGTAGTAGACACAAAAGAAGTAAGCAAAGCAACAAATTGGAAGTACACATTTGACAAATTACAGGCATACGATGCAAACGGAGTAGCGTACAAGTATGAAGTAAAAGAACAAGCAGTAGACGGATACCAATCGGAAGTAAAAGGTAATGACATCACGAATACAAAGGTTGGTCAAACAAAAGTAGAAGGAACGAAAACATGGAAAGACGATAATGCGAAAGATCGTCCGAAGATGATTAAAGTAGATTTACTACAAAACGGCCAAGTAATCGCGACGCAAGAAGTAAGCACAGCGAGCGGTTGGAAGTATGAATTCAAAGATTTAGCGGCATATGATGCCGAAGGAAAAGCATACAAGTATGAAGTAAAAGAACAAGCAGTAGACGGATACCAATCGGAAGTAAAAGGTAATGACATCACGAATACAAAAGTAGGCAAAACAAAAGTAGAAGGAGCGAAGATATGGAAGGACGGAAATGGTGAAGGACGTCCAGAAACAATCAAAGTAGACCTACTACAAAACAGCCAAGTAATCGCAACGCAAGAAGTAAGTGCAGCGAGCGATTGGAAGTATGAATTCAAAGATTTAGCGGCATACGATGCAAACGGAGTAGCGTACAAGTATGAAGTGAAAGAACAACCAGTAGATGGATATCAAACAGAAGTAAAAGGTAATGACATTACGAATACAAAAGTAAGCAAAACAAAAGTAGAAGGAACAAAGACTTGGAATGATAACAACGCGAAAGATCGTCCAAGCACGATCAAAGTAGATTTACTACAAAACGGTAAAGTAGTAGACACAAAAGAAGTAAGCAAAGCAACAAATTGGAAGTACACATTTGAAAATCTACAAGCATACGATGCGAATGGAGTAGCATACAAGTATGAAGTAAAAGAACAAGCGGTAGATGGATATAAATCGGAAGTAAAAGGTAATGACATTACGAATACAAAAGTAGGTAAGACGAAAGTAGAAGGAACGAAAACATGGAAAGACGGAAATGCAACAGACCGTCCAGTAATGATCAAAGTAGACTTACTACAAAACGGAAATGTGATCAAAACACAAGATGTCCAAGCAGTAATGGGTTGGAAATATATATTCGTAGATTTAGAAGCATATGATGCAAACGGAGTAGCTTACGAGTATACAGTGAAAGAACAACCGGTAAAAGGATATCAAACAGAAGTAAAAGGTAATGACATCACAAATACAAAAGTAGGCGAAACGAAAGTAGAAGGAACAAAGACTTGGAACGATAACAACGCAACAGATCGTCCAAGTACGATTAAAGTCGATTTACTACAAAACGGTAAAGTAGTAGACACAAAAGAAGTAAGCAAAGCAACAAATTGGAAGTACACATTTGACAAATTGCAAGCGTACGATGCAAACGGAGTAGCGTACAAGTATGAAGTGAAAGAACAGCCGGTAGATGGATATAAATCGGAAGTAAAAGGTAATGACATCACAAATACAAAAGTAGGCGAAACGAAAGTAGAAGGAACAAAGACTTGGAACGATAATAACGCAACAGATCGTCCGAAGATGATTAAAGTCGATTTACTACAAAACGGTAAAGTAGTAGACACAAAAGAAGTAACAGCGGCAACAAATTGGAAGTACACATTTGACAAATTGCAAGTGTACGATGCAAACGGAGTAGCGTACAAGTATGAAGTGAAAGAACAGCCGGTAGACGGATATAAATCGGAAGTAAAAGGTAATGACATCACAAATACAAAAGTAGGCGAAACAAAAGTAGAAGGAACGAAAACATGGAAAGACGATAATGCGAAAGATCGTCCGAAGATGATTAAAGTAGACTTACTACAAAACGGCCAAGTAATCGCAACAAAAGAAGTGAGCGAAGCGACAGGCTGGAAATATGCGTTTACAGATTTAGTGGCATATGATGCCGAAGGTAAGGCATATAAGTATGAAGTGAAAGAACAAGCAGTAGATGGATACCAATCCGAAGTAAAAGGTAATGACATCACGAATACAAAAATCAAGGACGGAACAGGTATAGATCCAAAAGATCCAAGCACAGATCCAAAAGATCCAAACACAAATACAGATACAAATAACGATTCAAAAGTCCCACCTACTAAGGAAAACGATAAGGCGACACCATTACTTCCTAAAACAGGAGGAACAACAGCAGATATGATTTCAATTGTTGGAGGTATGATTTTGTTCGTTTTAGGTGGAATTCTATTCTTTCGTCAACGAATCAAATAATAAAAAGGCTTTAGATTATTGAGTACGCTGTAATCTGAGTAGTGAACAAATTAAAAAATTACTATTGATATTACCCCTTTTAGGTAGATATTCACAAACTTCATGATAAAGTGAAGGAAAGAATGCAACCTGAAGGGGGTTTTTCTATGGTGAAAAGAGAACGCTTTTAAAGTGGGTTAAATCATCGAGGCAGCTTTCATAGAGATGAGCGGCTCTAAAGCGATAGCAAAACCGTCTTTAAGAAGTGGATTATCCATTGGATCATAAGCTTAGAATGTGATTTGGTATCTCATGTAAGCTAATATCAATACCATGTTCCTTTAAGTTTTGGATGACTGCATAGCCATTTTTATGGCGAATTTAGAAATAGTATTTTGTAAAGCTGTGCTCTTGAGTAGCTGCTACAGCGTTTGCTTCAGAAATAAAGGCAGTAGTTTCTGTAACTCCAACCAAAGTTAACGCACCTGTAAGAATAATTTTTTCATCATGGAAAAGTCTCCTTATTAGGTGTGACCGTTATTGTTATAGTTTGTATTCTACATGATAATACCATGTAATAAATATGCTTTTATGCATATTTACTTTTTCTCAATTTCAAGCCACCGATTAATCGGTGGCTTGAAATTGTATTAAGCAGCTTTCTGTCCCATTTTCACGGTAGGTTGAAGGCTATTATAGACTCCTGTACCAATGACTTCTAACGCCATTTTCATACGTTCTGGTGAAATGTTCTCTAATACGTTATCTTGTGGTGTATGATATACCTTTTCAATATGGTAGATTAATGGATTCCAACTATCAACACCCATCCAAATAAATAATGCAGAAGGGATGCCAGCATAGGCAAATGGTACGTGGTCACTAGATCCAAACTGTCCTTGGAGAACAAGGTCATTATTTAATTGTTTACCAGCCTGTAATGCTGCATCTGTTACAAAGTTTGTAGAACCATCAGGAGTCATAGCGTATAAATTCTTTGCTTTATCATAATTTGTTGCAATCATATCAGCGTTGAAGACACCTAAAATACGATTGCGCTCTTTTTGTGATAAGTTATCTACGTAATATTCAGAACCGAGTAAACCAGTTTCTTCAGAACCGAAAGCGATAAAGCGGATTTCTTTATCCGTTTCTACATTTTGAAAAGTACGAGCTAATTCTAGTATTAATCCAGTTCCAGAAGCATTATCATTTGCTCCTGGTGCCCCAACAACACTATCGTAGTGAGAGCTTACGATGACTGCTTTTTCATTTCCAGTACTCTGCTTAGGTTTCTTTTTCGCAATTACATTTAGAGATGTTAAGTTTGATTCATGTCGTGCCTTTAAAGAAAGAATAGTAGTTCCTTTTGTAGCGAGCTCTTCTTTAAATGCATTCCCTTGTGCGTAAGCAAGGCCAAAGACAGGGATGGATTGTTTCTTCGTTAAGCGTGGATTAAAAGTTTGTCCGTAGTTTCCACGGCCTCCAATTAAGCTATATAAGAGTACGCCTTTAGCACCTTTACTTACAGCATTTTCTACTTGTTTATTATAGTCTGCTACAGTAACACCTCTCTCAAATAATACGATTTTTCCATTTACTTCACTTGGAATATCATCTAACTTTGTCCCGTTTTTAACGAAAATAAGAGGAGCTGTGACAGCTTCAGTAGAAATTAAAGAATTTGGAGCGGCGCCAGTTTGCCAAGTACGCTTTTGAGATAATGGTGAATCAATGAATCCGATATATTGGTCTGGTACAGTAAATGGCTGATATTCTACTTCATAGCCCATTGATTTAAATTTCATTCCAACGTAGCGAGAAGCCCATTGTTCTGCCTGTGTACCACCAGGACGAGGACCAATTGTTTCTGATAAGAAACGAATATGTTCGATTGCACGGCTTGTGTCCATTTGTCCTGTAATAGGTGAAGGTTGTGTAATTTCTTGCGGAGAATCAGCTTTTGCTTGTCCAATTGGAGCTAAGCTGACAACGAGTGATACAGCAAGCAAGGAGGTTACTATTTTTTGTTTTAGTGATTTTCTCATTTTTTCCTCTCCCATTCTTCTATTCTCTCTGACTGACAAAAGAAGACGGATAACGACTTTATTTTACCTTTTGATTTCTTAATTTTCAATTAATTAACGTTGAGGAATAAAAAAGTTGGAACATTTTATATGCATATTTGCATATTTTTAGTGAAGATATGTATGATATCATTTTATATGAAGGTTTGCTTTCTGTTCTGAAAGCTCCTAAATTGCATGAATCTAGTGTACCCAAACTTTAGATTATGTAGGGAAAAGAGATCCGTCATAGGATTTCTTTTCCTATGTTTTTATCACGTGAGGGCGATAATCTATGATTATCAGTGATATATGTAAGGCATCCATATGAAATAAAGAGGCTGTTCAACAGTAATCCATGCTTTGAACAGCCTCACCCCGTTAAAAAGGTGATACGTTAATGTATCATCTTTTTATTTTTATACATAAAAAAACAGCTAATCAATTGAACAATTGACTAGCTGAAAAAATATTATTTATAATTTTTTTTTCGTTTTGTAACTAAAATACTTAACAATCCAGCTAATAGAAGAGTGATTCCTACTGTTTGTGTATAATCTTCTTTATGACCTGTTTTTGGACGTTTCTTGTCCTTATTTTGGTCATCTTGCTGCTTGTTTTGTTGGTTTTTATATTTCTGTTAAAATAATTGGTTCGCCACGTGTTACGACAATCGTATGTTCACATTGTGCTACGAGACTTTTATCTGGTGTAACAAATGTCCAGCCATCATCACCGCGTTCAATAATGTGATCAGCTTTCATAGAAATGAATGGTTCTACAGCAATAACGAGACCGTCTTTTAGAAGCGAATTATCCATTGGATCATAATAACTTAAAATGTGATTTGGTGCTTCATGTAAGCTAAGTCCGATTCCGTGTCCTGTTAAGTTTTGGATTACGTTATATCCATTTTTATGTGCGAAATTAGAAACCGCACGACCAATTTGGTTTTGTTTTGATCCAGCTTTTACTTTTTTCATTGCTTCCCAAAAAGCATCAACAGCTGCTTGGCAAAGCTTTTCTTTTTCTTCGTCTTCACCAAGAACAAATGAAATACCTGTATCTGCATAATAACCGTCAAGTGCTGCTGATACGTCTACGTTTACTAAATCGCCTTCTTTTAATACGCGATCGCCTGGAATACCGTGAGCAACTTCTTCGTTTACACTAATGCAAGTTACACCTGGGAATTTATATTCTTTTTCAGGCGCTGAAATAGCACCATTCTCGTCTAATACTTTTTTACCAATTAAATCAAGCTCTTTCGTCGTCATACCTGGCTTCGCTTGTTTTTTCATTTCTTCGCGTGCAAGTGCAACGATACGGCCGATTTTTCGTAAACCTTCTAAATCTTGTTCATTACGAATAATCATGAAAACCACTGTCCTTCCTCGAATATATATCTTATCCGATTGTATCATGTTTGTTTTTGTACTGCTACTCGCTTGCGGTATGAGGGTTGATTCCTCTCATAAAGAATATATGACAATTGTCATATGCATATCATGACGCATCATACTGTTTCCTAGCTTTTCCAACGCATACAATGTAAATATAAGAAACGGCGGGGGTGGAGAGATGGAAAAGATTATTGAAGTAAATGATGTTTCTAAAACATTTAAACATAAAAAAGCAGTAAATAACGTTTCATTTCATGTAAATAAAGGGCAAATAGTAGCATTACTTGGTCCAAATGGTGCGGGGAAAACAACGACAATGTCGATGATGCTCGGGTTAAAAGATCCGACAGAAGGGAATGTCTCTATATTTGGAAAGAGCCCAAAGCATAGAGATGTTCGTAACAGTCTCGGTGCGATGCTGCAAGAAGTAAGTGTTATTGATAGCATCACGGTAGAAGAGGCGATTGAGTTATTCCGTAGTTATTATACGAATCCGGTAGCGAAAGAAATATTACTTCAGCTATCAAATTTAGAATCAGAAAGAAAGCAAAGATGTGAAAAGCTATCAGGTGGTCAAAAGAGAAGATTAAATTTTGCACTCGCGCTTGCTGGTAATCCAGACTTGTTATTTTTAGATGAACCGACAGTTGGAATGGATATTACGTCTCGAAAGACGTTTTGGGAAACGATTAGAAAATTAGCAAGTGAAGGGAAAACGATTATTTTGACAACGCACTATTTAGAAGAAGCGGATGCGTTAGCAGATCGCATTTTATTATTTGCGAATGGAAAAATCATTGCAGATGGTACGCCAGATGAAATGAAAGCGACGATTTCTCGAAAAACGATTTCATTTTATTCGAAAGAAAGTATTCCTATGAGCTTGCTAAAGGAATTACCGAACGTAATAGGAGTACAGTCAAATGAAGGGCGCTTTATCTTAACAACGGAGGATACGGATGCCACGTTACAAGCAATTTATCGAAAGAACTTACCTGTTACAGATGTTTCAGTTGAACGTGGAAGTCTTGATGAAGCATTTGAGCAGTTTGTTGCAAATCAGAAGGAGGGAATCGCATGAGAGCACTATGGATGCAATGCAAAATAGAAATTTTACGTACATTTCGCAATAAATTATTTATCTTTTTCTCATTATTAATGCCAGTTATGTTTTACTACATTTTCACAAATGTTGTTCAAGTGCCACAAAACGGAGATGCGTGGAAAGCACATTATTTAATCTCGATGGCGACATTTAGTATCGTAGGTACTGCACTTTTTAGTTTCGGCGTGAGACTTTCTCAGGAAAAAGGGCAAGGGTGGACACATCTTTTAAAAATTACACCACTTCCAGAAGGGGCATATTTAACAGCAAAGATCATCGCTCAAACTGTAGTAAATGCTTTTTCAATATTGGTTATCTTTATTGCAGGGATATTGATTAATCATGTTGAGTTAACAGTAGGGCAATGGATTGGTGCTGGATTATGGTTATTGTTAGGTGTGACACCATTTTTAGCGTTAGGAACAGTAATCGGTTCAATTAAGAAGGCCGATGCAGCTGCTGGCTTAGCAAATATTTTAAATATGAGTTTAGCTGTAATCGGTGGGTTATGGATGCCGATTGAAGTATTCCCAAAAATATTAAGAACGATTGGTGAATGGACACCGACATATCATTTCGGAAGCGGAGCATGGGATATTGTAGCTGGAAAATCAATTGGTTGGGAAAATATCGCGGTACTAGGAGGTTATTTCCTTATATTTGTTGTAATATCAATATATATAAGAAAAAGACAGGAAGCGGTATAAATGATAGAGAAGAAGAGGATTGAGATTTTTCCTAAGCATATGGGGTTCTTCCCGTATATGTGGCTCGTGTATTTATTATTTCCAATTTACCATTTAGCACAAGCGTCAGGATGGAAGCTTGTAATAGGGAGCGGTATGTTGATACTTTTTATTATCACATACCGTCAACTTTATTTTGTTAATAAGACTTTTGTTTTATGGGCATGCATCCAAATGATACTTACCTTGTTATTTGCTTTTTATTATAATGCCTTCATGATATTTTTTGGATTTTTCACTGCAAGTGCGATGGGATTTGCTCCAAGTAAAAAAGTATTTCGAGTGTTGTTAGTTCTGTTAAGTGGAATGCTTGGAACTTTTATATTTGTAAATATTGATCAACTAACAGTTACGAGTTTAGTGAATATCGTTCCGATGTTCATTTTAATGCTCCTTACACCATTTGGAATGCGTAATTTTAATCAAAAAAAGATGTTAAAGAATCAATTAAACGAAGCAAACGAACAAATTAAAGATCTAGTAAAACGTGAAGAACGCCAGCGAATCGCAAGAGATCTTCATGACACATTAGGGCATACGTTATCCCTCATTACTTTAAAAAGCCAGCTCGTTGAGAAGTTGATTGTGAAAAATCCAGAGCGTGCAAGTATGGAAGCGAAGGAAATTACACAAACATCTCGTACCGCTTTAAAACAGCTTCGAGAATTAATTTCTGATATGCGCATGATTACAGTAGAAGAAGAGCTTGAACAAATAAAAGTAATTTTACAAGCTGCTAATATTGAATTAGAAATAGAACAAGAGGCGAGTGCGAGTTCGTTATCGCCAATTGAACAGAATATTTTAGGTATGTGTTTAAGGGAAGCTGTTACGAATGTTGTAAAGCATAGTAAGGCAACTGTATGCACAGTTTCTATATTGGAAGCGCAAGGGGAGCTTATTTTACAAGTTAAGGATAACGGTGTAGGCCTAGAGGAACAAAATCATGATGGAAATGGCATTCGCGGTATGAGGGAGAGAATTGCCCTTATCGATGGACTAGTGGAGCTAGATGGAGTAAACTCTGGTACACTTTTAACGGTGAAAGTTCCAATCGTCATTAGAACAGGAAAAGATGAGGTGAGGGCATGATTCGAATTATTATTGCAGAAGATCAAAGAATGCTTCGTGGTGCATTAGGAGCCCTACTTGATCTAGAAGATGATATTGAAGTTGTTGGGCAAGCAGCGAACGGGGAAGAGGCCTTAAAATTAATTGAATCCTTAGAGCCAGATATAAGCATTATGGATATTGAAATGCCAATTCAAAGTGGCTTAGATGTTGCTGAAACATTGAAGAAGGAAAAATCGTCATGTAAGGTAATGATTTTAACAACATTTGCAAGACCTGGTTATTTTGAACGGGCAATGAAAGCAAGTGTTCACGGATATTTACTAAAAGATAGTCCAAGTGAAGATTTAGCTTCAGCAATTCGTAATGTAATAAAGGGGAAAAGAGAGATTTCTCCGGAATTAATGTTTGGTTTATGGCAGGAACAAAACCCGTTATCAGATCGTGAAAAAGAAGTGCTTTTATTAGCGAAAGAAGGAAAGACCACAAATGATATTGCGAAGACGCTCTATCTTTCACCTGGTACAGTGCGGAATTATATTTCGGAAGTATTAACGAAGCTTGACGCGAAAAATAGAATCGAAGCAATTACAATTGCAGAGGAAAAGGGATGGATATAAGAAAAGTAGTTTACCAACGTATAATTGGTAAACTTTTTTTGTTATTTATATAGAAGTGTATGCGTAATGTAGATTTTACTTCATTTTTCGACAAAAAATTTGTTATAGTAAGATTAGGTTGTTTGTCTAAAGTTCGGACAACTTTACCACTAACACTTGTAATTACTCCAGTTTTATCTACTTTCATAATGAAATCTTGACTATATAAGTTATAATTTTTTATACGTTTGTATAAGGTGCGCTTCGGTTTCTTTACTTTCTTGATAGGCTGAAAAACTACGCTTTTTCAATGATCGTCCGCTCTTGTTGAACTTTGGCCCCGTTTATTTAATTCTTTACATACTTTTTATCAATATTTTTTATATCATTTTGAGATTGTATTTATTTCCTGATTGTTAAACTAGGCTGATTGATTTCAACTTTTACTCCGCTTTTATCAATTTTGTTGATGAGGGAAACAGACCGAAAGCACTAGCAATTTTCTTGTGATCTATTACAAATACTTCTAATCTCATATGTAATGAAATGAGCCGTACGGAAAATTTGCTGAATTTTATATATATTATGCATTATTTCATATTAAAGATTGTCGAATTAACATTATTGTAGTGGTATGACAACTTGTAAAAATTAGATTGCTGTAATGGGATGGTGGGTAAGTATGCACGCAGAAAAATTAGGAAGTGAAATAAAGAAGATTAGAATGATGAGAGGGTTAACACAGAAACAGTTATCTGATAATATATGTCATCAATCGGAAGTGAGTCGAATTGAATCAGGTGCAGTATACCCAAGTATGGATATACTGCAAGGGATTGCGGCGAAGTTACAAGTGCCCATTATTCATTTTTATGAAGTGCTCCTTTATTCAGATATTGAGAGAAAGAAACAGTTTAAAGATCACATTCTTTTACTTTCTAAGCAGAAGAATTACAAAGAGATTTACGATAAAGTTTGGAATGAATTGAGAAAGGAAGAGTATCATCCGGAATTTCAACAATTCCTTCAATGGCAGTATCACGTAGCTGCCTATATGTTAAAGAAAATTAATTATGAATACTGTATTTTGGAATTGAAAAAGTTATTAAATCAACAATTGGCAGGGATTGACGTATTTCAAAATCTATATATTGAAAATGCTATTGCGAACATTTACGCGGAAAATAGTTATTTTAAAAAAAGCATTGAGCTATTTGAAGATATTTTAAAGCAATTGGAAGCTTTGCATAGTAATGAAGAATTTGTTGTGAAAGTTAGGTACAATCATGCGAAGGCGCTATACTTAGATAATCAATATGAAGGAGCACTTTATCAAGTTGAAAGGGCGATTGAAATATCATGTCGAATTAACAGCATGGCATTAATTGGACAATTATATTATCAAAAAGGTGAATGTCTAGAAAAATTAAAGCATGATGAAGTGGATGTTGCCGATGCATATGAAAAGGCGTATTTCTTTTTTGACATATTAGAAATGCATGTCTATAAGGAAACTCTTTTAAACAAAATGAAAAAATAGTGTGAATTACCTAAAAATGGATATGCAAAATTGCATACGATATGGATAAATTTTCATGATATATTAAAAGAAAAATATGTAGGTGATGGAATATGAAGAAGCTACTGATTGGTAGTTTGTTAACGTTAGCAATGGCATGGGGTATTTCATTAGGGGATACAGTAGTAGAGAAAAGCCAAGTGATTTCTGGTAATAATCAAGAGGTACAATTAGCTTCTGATTTACCGTTCGAATATTAAAAAAAACAACCGTCTTATTTAGGCGGTTGTTTCTTTTTGGAGTAACGTCCAAACATCTTCGCTAGAAACCGGTTTGCTAATTAAAAATCCTTGGATGTGATCGCAGTTTTGATTATGTAAAAATGACCATTGTTCCTCTGTTTCGACTCCTTCGGCAATTACATTTAACTGCAATTCTTTTGCTAATGTGATAATAGAGGAAATAATAGCTTCTTCTAGCGGGCTATTTTTAATGTGTTAATTGGATATTTCGTTAAATAAGCTAATGAGCTATAACCAGTACCAAAGTCATCGATTGAAATTTGGATACCGAGACTTTGAAGTTGTTCTAGTTTTTCAATTACAGATTGTTTTTTGTTAATGGCGATACTTTCGGTAATTTCGATGTCTAGTGCTTCGGGTCTTAATTTTGTTTCCTCTAATACTTTTGAAATGGCTGGAATTAAGTTTTCATGATCGAATTGCACAACAGATAGATTTACACCAACCTTTAAGTGAGGGAATCCTTGATTATGCCATTTTTTAGCCTCTAAACAAGCTGTACGGAGAATCCAATTTCCAAGTTCAATAATAAATCCTGTTTCTTCTGCAAGTGGGATAAATTGTGCAGGAGATACTATGCCTAGTGTTGGGTGTTTCCATCGAAGTAACGCTTCAAAACCGATAATTTGTTTTGTTTTTGTGTCTACCTGTGGTTGATATTCAAGGAAAAATTCATTTTGCTGCAATGCTTTTGAAAGTTCTCCTTCTAAGAAATGTATTTCTTTCTCAGCAATACTCATTTCTTTTGAGAAGCAAACGAATTTATTTTTTTCGCTTGTTTTCGCACGGTACATAGCGATGTCCGCATTTTTCATTAATTCTGTGGCATGAATACCGTAGTCAGGGTACATAGCAATTCCGATGCTTGGTGTAATAGACAGTTCTTCTTTTTGAATAAAGAAAGGTTTATTTAAAACCGTTAATATTTGTTCAGCTATAAAAGTAGTACTTCTTTCAGATTGCATGTTTGGTAACACGATTGTAAATTCATCCCCATCTTGGCGAGCAACAATATCGCCTTGGCGCAAACATCCTTGTAACCTTTTTGCTACTTCAATTAACAATAAATCGCCGACATCATGGCCAAGTCGATCATTAATTTTTTTAAATCGATCTAAATCGAGAAACAACACTGCAACATTGTTTGCTTTATTTTGTGCGTCATTTAAAATAGTACATAAATCTTTTTCAAACTTGCGACGATTTGGAAGTCCTGTAAGTGCATCATGAAAAGCTAAATGTTCAACTTGTTTTTGTTTTTCGTATAAACTTGTCATATCACGAGCAATTCCAAACATCCCAACTACTTTGTTCTGTATAAAGATAGGAATGAATGTTATATGAAGGTGATAGTAGTGGCCTTCTTTCTTTTTTGTACGGGCTTCTAGTGTTTGTGGTTTACCTTCTTTTGTAATTTGTAACGCTTCGTTTAGTGGTTCGTGATCTTTTGAATCGATGAAGTGTGAAAGCGAACAGTTAGTCACTTCACGAGAATATGCTGTAAATAGATGTTCGCAGGCCTTATTGGAACGTTGCAAAAAACAATCCATATTTAAAGAAAAAACAGCGTCAGGGTGATCTTCAAATAAAGATTTATATCGTTGTTCACTTTTCGAAAGAGCAGAAGCGCCTTCTTCAACTTTTCGTATGTATCAATTAGTATCTGATTATCCTTCCACATATATAATTGCCTCAAAAATAATAAGATGAAGGATAGTACTAATCCGAGTAACATCGATTTATTTTCCCACGGCTGAAAAATAATAAATACCAAGGTTATGATTATGCTGAAGTAGGGCAGAATGAAGCGCACATAATCAAATCGATAATATTTCATTTTTGTCTCATGTTGAACAGGTTTATCCCAGATATATAGTATTGCGGATAAACCGATTAATAACATAGAAGCAGTATGTACGAAATAGATTAATTCAGTAGAAGGTTCGATACCTTTATTTAATTGGAACAGATGTATATAACCATAAATAAGTATTATGGAAAAAACCGATAATTAATGCAATTCTACTAGAAGAATATTGCTCTCTCCTATATAGGCTAATAACAGCATAGGTTACTAATGACTGTGCAATGAAAGAACCAATCAATCCCCACAAGTCAGTTGTTATTTCATTAAAGCTAGAGATATTAAGAATAATAGCAAGTGTAAAGTATATATTCATAATAATGATAAATATGCTATCGAATGAAAATTGAGCAAGGCCCCTCATGGAATAATGCTTTATAAATTTTATGGCAAAACCAACAAATAGTAAGAGATATTGTATGATGAAAAATGGTAATGCTTTATAGGAAAATATGGGTTGATTGTAAACAGAAAATGAGTGAAGAAATAGAGTTATTTCCATTATCATTCCGCATAAGCAAGTGCATAAAATTAAAATCCAAAATAATTTGTCACCGCGTCGCATTTTTTTAATTGCTTTATATAAACAATAACAAGAGAAAATAGCAGCAAAGCAAAATAAAAAAAGAATCCCGATCTCTTTACCTTCCCAGCTCTTAGGTATGAATACAAGCCAAAGGGAAAATAAAGCGATATACATAATAACAAAACTTACATATTTTTTTTGTTGATCATATTATGACTCCATTTCAATAAAGTTGAATCTAAGGGGGAAAATGCTAATTTAAATAATAGCATATAAAATAGTTACTTTATTAGTATAAGAATTGTATTTTGTAATAAAAAGCAGTATAACGCTACAAATTACCATTGTAACGTTGCACTGCTTTTTCGTTTTATACCTCTTATAGAAGAGAGTTCAGTTACTAATTGAAAAAGTGCTAAATCTTTTCGTTTGCTTTCAATCATAATATCAAGGTCTTGATTTACTTTCTTTGCGGTGTATAAGAATGGCTTGATAAATTCAGCATCAATGTAATTGGAGTGTGCTCGAAATTCCTTTTCAGATTTAGGGGAAGAAATGTGAACTTTAGGAATCGTATTTGTATGTTGCCACGTTTCGAAAATATTAGGAAGTAGATTTTCTAACGGTTCGTCGCAAAGGTTCGCTATATGATGATGATAATCAAATACGAAAGGTATTCTTTCTTTTTTACAAACAGCTAAAGTTTCAGAAGCTGTATAAGTTTTATCATCATTTTCAAGAGTTATTTGCTCCTTTAAATGTGAAGGGAGTTTTTTAATATTTTCATGAAAACGTTCGAGTGCTTCTTTTTTATCTCCGTATGCGCCACCTACATGTATATTAATATAAGAAGAATCAGCTACTCCTATAGCATCTAATACGTTATAGTGGTACGTCATATCTAGAGTAGCATTATTTGTAATATGCGGTTTATCGCTTGTAAATATAGTGAATTGATTCGGATGAAAACTGATTCGTAAGTTATGCTCCCGAATTAATTCACCCATTTTACGCCAAAGTGGTGCAAATATTTGAATATAATTAAAGTCGACTTCAGGGTGTGTTGCAAGTGGAACGATGGAAGATGATAAGCGATATAAAGGTACTTCATTTGCAATATTATAATGAAGGATACGCATTGTATGCGTAATATTTTGTAGCGTAACATTATATAACTTTTCTTCTCGTTCTTGTTTTTTAAGTTTTTTCCAAGTTGTAAATGTCATTGTTTTTGCGGGAGAACAGTCCCATAGGGCCATTGCATGTGAGACATAACCAAAGCGCATAATCATGTGTGAAACACCTCGATATTTCATAAGTTATTCTATAAGAAAAATGCAAATATCGTTCCAATCCATTCTTTCCCTTTATCGATAATGGACAGAGAATGAACATCTTTCCAAGAAAGTAATATAGATCCGTCTATATCTTTGTCCATTTTGTTTTTTACTTCTTGTATGAAAGCCTTATCGTATAACAGGCAATTTATTTCATGATTTATATATAAACTTCTCATATCAAAGTTAGCAGTTCCAATATCGCAAATATAATCGTCTACTATAATAATTTTTGCATGAAAGAACCCTTCTTTAAATGCGTAAATGTTCGCACCTGCTCGTATTAATTTTCGGCAGTATGGAAATTTAGCTTCTCGAACGAGAGGATGATCAGCCTTTTGTGGAACGAGAATTGTAATATGAACGCCTCGCTGACGGGCTTCTAGTAAAGCATCCATTATTTTCTTTCCGGGAATGAAATATGGTGTGCCGATATAAAGTTCTTCTTTCGCATTTTTGATTAAATGTAAAAATGTGCTTTGTAAGTAGGCACCATCAGTGGGGATGAAACGATGTAACACATCACCCGATTGTTGCCTTGGGAAATACATTGTCCGTTTTAGTAGGTTTTCGTTCGTCTCATCGCGCCAATCATGTAAAAATTGACTTTGTAAATCTTGTACCCCTTCTCCTGCTAGGCGTAAATGATAGTCACGCCATAATCCTAGTTTAGAGTTATGTCCTAAATATTCTTCACCGATATTGAAGCCCCCGATGTAACCAATTTTCCCGTCAATAATTGTAATTTTTCTATGGTTTCTTTGATTTGCTGAAAAAAAGAGAAAAGGTAATTTTACTTTATGACAAAATGAAAAGAAGACCCCATGTTCCTGAAGTAATTGAATCGATTCCTTGGATAAACCGTGACTTCCGAAACGATCGAGAAGGAGCCGCACTTCAATCCCTTGCTTTGCTTTATTGAGAAGTAACTGCAAAAATTTTTGGCTTATCTCATCATTTTTTACAATGAAGAACAAAATGTGAATATGATGCTGAGCTTGCTTTATATCAGTAAATAGCGCATCGTACAAATCTGTTCCGGATGTATAAAGGTGAAAATCACTTCGCCGTAAAGGAAAAGTACGAGGGCGTATTCGTTTTAAATGAAGTATTCTTCCGTACGAAAAATCTATCTTAACCCAAAGTGCAAAACATATTAGTAAGAGAGATAAGAAGACCATGTTGAATTCCCTCCTTTGCATTCCTTTTCACCTTGCTACTTGTAAGTATTCATACCGTTCCAACTTAAAGTTTCACTTTATAGTTTGTCTTAAATAAACAGCTTTATGAAAAAATGTGTTGTTGTATAACAAAAAACTGTTGACTGAATGCTCACTCATTATATAATGAGGATAGGGGATATAATTCAGAAAATTATATATTTTCGAAGATTCTAAAAGAAAGAGGGCTTACAAAGAGAGGGGTAGCATAAATATGAATAGCTTACTAATCATTAATTGGCTGGCTGCCATTGCTGTTATTGCTTATGCGGGATATTTGTTTGTATATCTTATACGAACGAGGATGGCCTACATACAGTTAGGAAAAAAGATTGAATTTGACCGCCGTTTTAAAGAGCGTTGGGACCTTCTTAAGGTGAACGTTTTCGGTCAGAAAAAGCTGCTGAAAGATAAAAAGAGCGGCATCATTCACGTTATGTTCTTTTACGGATTTATTCTTGTCCAATTTGGAGCAATTGACTTCGTTTGGAAAGGACTCGCACCAGGATCACATCTTCCACTTGGACCACTATACCCTGCATTTACATTCTTCCAGGAAATTGTCACACTTGTTATTTTAATCGCAGTCTTTTGGGCTTTTCATAGACGCTATGTCGAAAAGTTAGTTCGTTTGAAACGTAATTTTAAATCAGGTCTTGTTCTTATTTTTATCGGAGGCTTAATGCTTTCTGTACTACTTGGTAACGGGATGGGCATTATATGGCATGGCGAAGAGCTTTCATGGAGTGAACCAATTGCTTCTGCAATCGCTTACGTTTTCTCGGGGATAAATGAAACCGTAGCCATTTCGGTGTTCTATTTCTCTTGGTGGGTGCATTTACTTATTTTGTTAACATTTTTAGTTTATGTTCCACAATCAAAACATGCACACTTAATTGCGGGACCAGCCAATGTATTCTTTGGTCGTCTTTCAAATCCAGGGAAACTTGAAAAGATTGATTTTGAAGATGAAACACAGGAAACGTTCGGTGTTGGGAAAATCGAAGACTTTAGACAAAATCAGCTCATCGATTTATACGCTTGCGTAGAGTGTGGCCGCTGTACAAATATGTGTCCGGCAACAGGAACTGGCAAGATGTTATCACCAATGGATTTAATTTTAAAGCTTCGCGATCATTTAACTGACAAAGGAGCAGCGGTAACGTCAAGAGCACCGTGGGTTCCAGTAGTCGCTTTTAATAATACGCAAGGAAATCAGTTAGCGATGATGGCAGCTGGAAAAGGGCAACAAGAATCAGCGGCTACAGCGCTTGCTTACGATCCAAGTTTAATTGGGGACGTTATTACAGAAGAAGAGATTTGGGCATGTACAACATGTCGTAACTGTGAAGACCAATGTCCAGTTATGAATGAGCACGTTGATAAAATTATTGATTTACGCCGCTATCTTGTTTTAACGGAAGGAAAGATGGACGCAGAAGCACAGCGCGCGATGACTAACATTGAGCGCCAAGGGAATCCGTGGGGTCTAAACCGTAAAGAGCGCGAAACATGGCGCCAAGGTGATGATGAAGTAACGGTTCCAACTGTAAAAGAGAAGTCAAAAGCTGGCGAAGAATTCGAATATTTATTCTGGGTTGGTTCAATGGGATCGTATGACAACCGCAGTCAGAAGATTGCGATATCATTTGCGAAGCTAATGAACGAAGCTGGCATTTCATTCGCAATTCTTGGTAATAAAGAAAAGAACTCTGGGGATACACCACGCCGCCTCGGAAATGAATTCGTATTCCAAGAGATGGCGACAAAGAATATTGAAGAATTTGAAAAAGCAGGCGTGAAGAAAATCGTTACGATTGACCCACACGCTTATAACACTTTTAAAAATGAGTATCCGGACTTTGGCTTACAAGCAGAAGTCTATCACCATACAGAATTGTTAGCAGGATGGGTGAAGGAAGGGCGCTTAACGCCTGTTCACCGAATTGAAGAAACGATTACGTATCATGATTCATGCTATTTAGGAAGATACAACGAAGTATATGAAGCGCCACGCGACATTTTAAAAGCGATTCCAGGCGTAAACCTTGTAGAAATGGCACGTAATCGTGAAACAGGCATGTGCTGTGGTGCAGGTGGTGGTTTAATGTGGATGGAAGAAACGACAGGTTCACGTATTAACGTTGCACGTACAGAACAAGCACTTGCTGTGAAGCCGTCAATTATCGGTACGGGATGTCCATATTGCTTAACGATGATAAGTGATGGTACGAAAGCGAAAGAGGTAGAAGAACGAGTTCAAACTCTTGATGTAACAGAGATTTTAGAACGCTCTGTTATAGGATCTAAGAAAGAAGCAATGTAACTTTTAAGAATGCATACAACTTTAGAAAGAGGTGCAATATTTGCACCTCTTCTCAACGTAGGAATATCGAGCGAGCGCTCAGCGCTAAAAAAAGAAATGGGGGAAGAAAACGTGGCTAAAACAGTTATTTTAAGTGCTGCAAGAACACCGGTTGGAAAATTTGGAGGATCTTTAAAAGATGTGAAAGCAACAGAACTGGGGGGAATCGCAATTAAAGCTGCGCTTGAGAGGGCAAATGTCTCTGCGGGGGATGTTGAAGAAGTTATATTCGGAACGGTTATTCAAGGTGGACAGGGACAAATTCCATCGCGCCAAGCGGCGAGAGCTGCTGGGATTCCGTGGGAAGCGCAGACGGAAACTGTAAATAAAGTTTGTGCATCTGGGCTTCGCGCGGTCACTTTAGCGGATCAAATTATTCGTACTGGCGATCAATCGCTTATTGTAGCAGGTGGAATGGAATCAATGAGCAATAGTCCTTATATTTTAAGAGGAGCACGATGGGGATACCGAATGGGGAATAACGAAGTCGTTGATTTAAACGTAGCCGATGGCCTAACATGTGCCTTTTCGGGTATACATATGGGTGTTTATGGCGGAGAGGTTGCGAAGGAAGATGGAATCTCTCGCGAAGCGCAAGATGAATGGGCTTATCGTAGTCATCAACGTGCGATTGTGGCGCAGAAGGAAGGGCGTTTTGAAGAAGAGATTATACCTGTAACGATACCGCAGAGAAAAGGGGATCCGATTGTTGTTTCGAAGGACGAAGCGCCACGCGAGGATACAACAGTTGAAAAGTTAGCGAAATTAAAACCTGTATTTGATAAAACAGCGTCAGTAACAGCTGGTAATGCTCCGGGGCTGAATGACGGGGGCGCGGCACTTGTGCTAATGAGCGAAGACAGAGCGCAGCAAGAAGGAAGAACACCGTTAGCGACGATTTTAGCACATACGGCGATTGCGGTAGAATCGAAAGATTTCCCGAGAACACCAGGTTATGCAATTAATGAACTTTTGAAGAAAACGGGTAAGACAATAGAAGAAATCGATTTATTTGAGATTAATGAAGCTTTCGCAGCAGTAGCAATTGCGAGTGCTGAAATTGCAGGGATTGACCCGGAAAAAATTAATGTAAATGGTGGCGCAGTAGCGATGGGGCACCCGATTGGTGCGAGTGGAGCACGTATTATCATTACTCTAATTCATGCATTAAAACAACGCGGTGGTGGAATCGGAATCGCTTCGATTTGCAGCGGTGGCGGTCAAGGCGACGCAGTTATGATTGAGGTTCATTAATAAAAAGGGGGAAGAGAAAATGAGCGTACAAAAAATTGTTGTAATTGGTGCAGGACAAATGGGATCGGGGATTGCACAAGTATGTGCAATGGCAGGATATGACGTGTATATACAAGATTTAAAACAAGAGCAATTAGATAGAGGATTAGCTGTAATTACAAAAAATTTATCTCGTCAAGTAGAAAAGGGACGCATGAAGGAAGAGGAAAAGGAAGCTATTCTAAGCCGTCTCACCTTGACACTTGAATTAGATTGTGTGAAAGAAGCTGACCTTGTTATTGAAGCTGCTGTTGAAAAAATGGATATTAAAAAGAAAATTTTTGCGAATTTAGATGAGATCGCTCCAGAACATGCAATTTTAGCATCAAACACTTCCTCTTTACCGATTACGGAAATTGCAGCTGTAACAAAGCGTCCAGAGAAAGTAATTGGAATGCACTTTATGAATCCTGTTCCAGTTATGAAGCTTGTTGAAATTATTCGCGGATTAGCAACGGATGATGCGGTATATGAAACGATTGAAGATATTACGAAGAAAATCGGAAAAGTCCCAGTTGAAGTAAATGATTTCCCTGGATTTGTATCGAACCGTATTTTGTTACCGATGATTAACGAGGCAATTTATACGTTATACGAAGGAGTAGCGACGAAAGAAGCAATTGATGAAGTTATGAAACTTGGTATGAATCATCCAATGGGGCCTCTTACATTAGCTGACTTTATTGGTTTAGATACATGTTTGTACATTATGGAAGTGTTACATGAGGGATTAGGGGATAGTAAATATCGCCCGTGCCCATTACTACGTAAATATGTGAACGCAGGTTGGTTAGGTCGCAAAACGGGTCGTGGCTTCTACGTATATGAATAAAAGATAAGGTGAGGAACATCTCCCTCTTTTTATAGAGTAGTGGTCTTACCAAAGAGTTAAAAAGATATATAGCAAACGGAGGCGGGGGTATATGAATTTTCATTTTACAGAAGAGCAACAAATGATGAGGAAAATGGTTCGAGATTTTGCGCAAAGGGAAATAGCTCCCTTTGTTCCTAGTATGGAACAAGGGGTATTTCCTAAAGAGATTTTGCAGAAGATGGGGGAACTTGGATTAATGGGAATTCCAGCACCAGCGAAGTACGGCGGTGCTGAAATGGACTTTATTTCTTATATTTTAGCTATTGAAGAACTTTCAAAAGTAAGTGCGACAATTGGTGTTATTTTAGCGGTACATACATCGGTTGGAACAAATCCAATTTTGTATTTTGGAACGGAAGAACAGAAGCAGAAATATGTTTCTAAACTGGCAACAGGTGAATATATAGGTGCGTTTGCTTTAACTGAACCAAATGCAGGATCAGATGCAGGAAGCTTAAAATCAAGAGCTGTGAAGAAAGGTGATCATTACGTAATTAATGGATCGAAAGTGTTTATTACAAATGGCGGTGAAGCAAGTACGTATATCGTCTTTGCTTCTACAAATCCAGAAGCAGGAAAAAGCGGGATTTCTGCATTTATTGTGGAGAAAGATACGCCAGGCTTAATTGTTGGGAAGGACGAACATAAGATGGGGCTCCTTGGTTCGCGCACTGTGCAGCTTACGTTCGAAGATATGAAAGTTCCAGCTGAAAACTTACTTGGTGAAGAAGGGCAAGGATTTAAGGTAGCGATGGCTAACTTAGATGTCGGTCGTATTGGAATTGGAGCCCAGGCACTTGGAATCGCTGAGGCAGCGCTAGCTTGTGCAGTTGATTATGCGAAAGAGCGTGAGCAATTTGGGAAGCCGATCGCGGCGCAACAAGGAATTGGTTTTAAACTAGCGGATATGGCAACAAGTGTAGAAGCTGCACGATTACTCGTATATAGAGCGGCATCTCTTAGAGCACAAGGTTTGCCTTGTGGAAAGGAAGCATCTATTGCGAAGTTATTCGCTTCTAAGACAGCAGTTGAAGTTGCAATTGAGGCAGTGCAAGTATTTGGTGGGTACGGTTATACGAAAGATTATCCAGTAGAAAGATTTTTCCGCGATGCGAAGATTTGTGAAATCTATGAAGGAACGAGTGAGATACAAAGACTTGTAATTAGTCGAGCTTTATAAAGAATACGGGACGGGGAGGAAAAGGACATGCATTTTAAACTATCAGAAGAGCATGAAATGATACGAAAAATGGTGCGCGATTTTGCGAGAAATGAAGTGGCACCGACAGCAGCCGTGCGCGATGAAGAAGAAAGATTTGACCGAGCTTTATTTGCTCAAATGGCAGAGCTTGGCTTAACGGGAATCCCTTGGCCTGAAGAATACGGTGGTATTGGAAGCGATTACTTGGCATATGTAATTGCAGTAGAAGAGTTATCGCGCGTTTGTGCTTCTACAGGTGTGACACTATCTGCACATACTTCGCTGGCTGGCTGGCCTCTATTCAAATTTGGAACAGAAGAGCAAAAGCAAAAGTTTTTACGTCCGATGGCAGAAGGAAAGAAAATTGGTGCGTATGGTTTAACGGAACCAGGTTCTGGATCTGATGCTGGTGGAATGAAGACGACAGCCAATCGAGATGGTGATCATTATGTTTTAAATGGTTCGAAAATCTTTATTACAAATGGCGGTATTGCTGATATTTATATTGTTTTTGCATTAACAGATCCACAGTCGAAGCAACGCGGTACAAGTGCTTTTATCGTAGAAAGCGATGCTCCAGGATTCTCAGTTGGCAAAAAAGAGAGTAAGCTTGGGATTCGCTCTTCACCAACGACTGAAATTATGTTTGAAGAATGTCGTATCCCTGTAGAAAACTTACTTGGCGAAGAGGGACAAGGGTTTAAGATTGCAATGCAAACATTAGACGGTGGCCGGAATGGTATTGCCGCGCAAGCTGTTGGCATCGCACAAGGAGCGCTAGATGCTTCTGTAGAGTATGCGAGGGAACGACATCAGTTTGGGAAGCCGATTGCGGCGCAGCAAGGGATTGGCTTTAAACTAGCGGATATGGCAACGAACGTGGAAGCAGCACGTCTTTTAACATATCAAGCAGCTTGGCTAGAATCTGAAGGTCTTCCGTACGGGAAGGAATCGGCGATGTCAAAAGTATTTGCTGGTGATACAGCGATGAAAGTGACGACTGAAGCGGTGCAAGTATTTGGCGGTTATGGTTATACGAAAGATTATCCAGTAGAACGCTATATGCGTGATGCAAAGATTACGCAGATCTATGAAGGAACGCAAGAGATTCAAAGACTCGTAATTTCCCGTATGTTAACAAAATAGGAACAAAAGCGTAGGTAAATTCCTACGCTTTTTCCTTCCAAAATAATAGAGAGAGGTGAAGGGGATGGTTAAACATAATGTACATGCATCAGTGAAAGATGAAAAACTAGTAGCGTTACGACGTGAACAAATGATTAAAGGTGCGGTGCAGCTATTTAAGCAAAAGGGATTCCCTCGTACAACAACGAGGGAAATTGCTAAAGCAGCAGGATTTAGTATCGGAACGCTCTATGAATACATTCGTACGAAAGATGATGTTTTGTATTTAGTTTGTGATAGTATATATGAACATGTAAAAGAACGCCTCGAAGAAGTGGTGTGTACGGAAAAGGGGAGCGTCGAAAGTTTAAAAATAGCAATAACGAATTACTTTAAAGTAATGGATGAACTACAAGAAGAAGTATTGATTATGTACCAAGAAGTACGCTTTTTACCGAAAGAATCTCTTCCGTATGTGTTAGAAAAAGAGTTTCAAATGGTAGGAATGTTTGAGGATATTTTAGAACAGTGTGCAGAAAATGGGACATTTATATTAAATAAAAAGGAAATTCAGCTCCTTGCACATAATATTTTTATCCAAGGACAAATGTGGGGATTTAGGCGTTGGGCTTTACGAAAGCTTTATACTTTGGAAGAATATACAGAGATGCAAATAAGGTATGTATTGCACGGAGCACATATGCTGCCGAAATAAATGGAAGGTAAATTATAAGTTGTAATCATTAATTTATTACTGCTTATAAAAGTTTCCCGTTTTTTTTTGTAGCATATTTGTTGGACTTTTGTTTATAATGAATAGTATGGATTTTTTTAAACAGGCCGTTATATATAGGATTATATTTAAGAAAGGAAGTGCCGCATAAGTGGATTTAAAGCAATATTCACCAGAAGAGCTACAAGAATTTTCCATGATTGAAGTTGTACATAGTGTTTTAGAGGGTAAAAGACAAGCAACGACATTTCATGATTTAGTTCAAGAAATCGCTCAAGTGCTGGGACTATCTCAAGAGCAAGTTAATGCGAAAATCGCACAATTTTATACAGATTTAAATATCGATGGACGTTTCATTAATTTAGGAGAAAACCGTTGGGGACTACGCAGCTGGTACCCGTATGAACAAATTGATGAAGAAATCCTACCTCAACCAAAACCTAAGAAGAAGCGTAAGGTTGAAGAAGATGACTTTGATGACTACATTGAAGAAGACGAAGATGGCTTCGATGATGCAGATGAAGATGTAGAAGATTTGGACGAGGTTCTTGAAGAAGATGATGATGATCTTGATGATTTAGATGAAGAAGATGATGAAGATGAATTCGCTGAAGAAGAACTTGAGTATGATGAAACTGAAGAAGAAGAAGAGGAAGAACTGTAGTTCTTGACTTTTCATTATCGTCCATGTAGAATCATTTTTGGGCTCTTTAAAACAAGACGATAATACTTTTTTAGTGTAAATATAAAAGAAAATTGCTCCCTACTTATTACTTTTTGTGATTAGGGGAGCAATTTTCTTTTTTGTTTTTTGTTTAGAAAATAAAAAGAGTCTAACAATAAGATAGATACAGTGTTATCTACATACGTTGCGCTTTGCAACGGTGATTATATAACAACAAAGTAGAAGGGAGTATTTTCATGACTAAGTATATTTTTGTAACAGGCGGTGTAGTATCGTCTTTAGGAAAAGGTATTACAGCAGCATCTCTTGGAAGACTTTTAAAAAATCGTGGTTTAAACGTAACAATTCAAAAGTTTGATCCATACATTAACGTAGACCCAGGGACAATGAGCCCATACCAACACGGTGAGGTATTCGTAACAGATGATGGTGCAGAAACAGACTTAGACCTTGGTCACTATGAGCGTTTCATTGACATCAACTTAAACAAATACAGCAACGTAACAACAGGTAAAATTTACTCTTCAGTTCTTCAAAAAGAGCGTCGCGGTGAATATTTAGGAGGAACAGTTCAAGTTATTCCTCACATTACAAATGAAATTAAAGAACGTGTATATCGTTCAGGTCGCGAAACAAATGCGGATGTTGTTATTACAGAAATCGGAGGAACAGTTGGGGATATCGAGTCTCTACCATTCCTAGAAGCAATTCGTCAAATTAAGAGCGATATTGGTCGTGACAACGTAATGTACATTCACTGTACGTTAATCCCGTATTTAAAAGCAGCGGGCGAAATGAAAACAAAACCAACGCAACATAGCGTTAAAGAACTTCGTAGTTTAGGTATTCAACCAAACATTATCGTTGTTCGTACAGAAATGCCTGTTTCTCAAGATATGAAAGACAAGCTTGCATTATTCTGTGACATCGATACAAAAGCAGTTATCGAAGCACGCGATGCAGATACTTTATATGCGGTTCCATTATCTCTTCAAGAACAAAACATGGACCAAATCGTTTGCGATCACTTGAAATTAGACAATCCAGCTGCCGATATGACAGAGTGGACTGCGCTAGTTGAAAAAGTACGTAATCTTTCTAAGAAAACAAAAATTGCTCTTGTTGGTAAATATGTAGAACTTCAAGATGCATACATCTCTGTTGTAGAAGCACTTCGTCATGCTGGTTACTCATTCGACACAGATGTAGAAGTAAAATGGGTAAATGCTGAGCATGTAACAGCAGAAAATGTAAAAGAATTAGTTGGCGATACAGATGGTATCCTTGTACCAGGTGGCTTCGGAGATCGTGGTGTAGAAGGTAAAATCGTTGCAATTCAATATGCTCGTGAAAACAAAGTTCCATTCTTAGGAATTTGTTTAGGTATGCAACTTGCATCAATTGAATTTGCACGTAACGTATTAGGATTAGAAGGAGCTAACTCTTCTGAAATTAATCCTGACACACCTTATGCAATTATCGACTTATTACCAGAACAAAAAGATGTAGAAGACTTAGGTGGTACACTTCGTCTTGGTCTATACCCATGTAAGCTTGCTGAAGAAACAAATGCTTACAATGCTTACAACGAGCCGGTTGTATACGAGCGTCATCGTCATCGTTATGAGTTCAATAACCAATTCCGTCAAGACATGGAAAACGCTGGCTTCATCTTCTCTGGTACAAGCCCAGACGGTCGTTTAGTAGAAATCATTGAATTAAAAGACCATCCTTGGTTCGTGGCAGCACAGTTCCACCCTGAGCTTGTGTCTCGTCCAAACCGTCCACAACCATTGTTCCATGATTTCGTAAAAGCTTCTATTTCGAATAAAGAGAGTAAGTAATAAAAAAAAGCGCCTGATTTCAGGCGCTTTTTTTTTATTAATATTCGTCTAACATTTCATCGATTGTAAATTTTAAACCGTGATAAGCAAATAAGGATAGGATTAAGCTAGGGAATCCGTAGCGATTACCCTCATCGTCTGGAATAAGACCTTTTAATAGTTTTGTATCAATATGTACGTCTACATATTGTTCCAGTGATTCAGCACCTTCTTGGATCGCTGAAATACCGACGATGGATTGTCCTGCTTCTTGAAGTTCTTTCGCAATTCCAACGATCTCTTCATCTGTTGAAAAACGACCGATGAGAAGTACGCGGTCTGCGGGGGTAACGGGCGCTTGCTGCCCATTCTCTATTAAGGTTTTCGCTTGTTTCAATGGTTCCATGCCGTACAATGCTTCAGAAACAACACCTTCCATTTCATTTGCACCATATAAGTAAATAGTGCCATCGCCAATTAATGCTTGAGCAAGTAGGCGAGCACTGTCTTCTATATTCATTTCTTCTTTTTGAGAAATTCTTGAGAAATAACCGCTTAACTGAGTCGAGAAAATTTTTAACATTGTGTTGCTCCTTTCTTTCGTGTTAGCCGGTTTTCATTATAGCCTATTTTTTTTATAAAGGTGAAGTGGTAGGGGTGGCGTAACAAAATAAGAAACAGTAAAATAAGAAAGAATAGGAAGGAATTTGGTAAAGAATAGCGAAAATAACCGATAAGATATAAGAAGCTTTTAATCTTGTATTTACACAGAAAGGTTGGGGATTATGGAAGGGAAAATTTTAATCGTTGATGATCAATATGGCATTCGTGTTTTATTACATGAAGTGTTCCAAAAAGAAGGTTATCAGACGTTCCAAGCAGCGAATGGATTTCAAGCTTTAGATATCGTGAAAAAAGATAATCCAGATTTAGTGGTTTTAGATATGAAAATTCCAGGTATGGATGGTATAGAGATTTTAAAACATGTAAAAGAAATTAATGCGGATATTAAAGTAATTTTAATGACGGCTTATGGAGAACTAGATATGATCCAAGAAGCGAAAGATTTAGGAGCTTTAATGCATTTCGCAAAACCTTTTGATATTGATGAAATTCGTCAAGCAGTGAGAAATGAACTCGCTGTAGAGGCATAAAAAATGAATTTTTTATAAAAAATATGGGAAAAAGCGTTTACATAGGCTGATGAGCGGGTGAATACAGTTGAGTTTTTTAGTACAAGTTGTTATCCTATTGAGTGTAGAAAAAAGTCCGGTATGTAGATATACATATTTTACCTTATTCTGGTCATACTACCAGCGATAAGAACTTATCGGATACAAAAAACGTTTTTTAGGAGGATTCACCATGCCTTTAGTTTCTATGAAAGAAATGCTAAACAAAGCACTAGAAGGAAAATACGCAGTTGGTCAATTCAACATGAACAACTTAGAGTGGACTCAAGCTATCTTAGCTGCTGCGGAAGAAGAAAAATCTCCTGTAATTCTAGGTGTATCTGAGGGTGCAGCTCGTCATATGACTGGTTTCAAAACAGTTGTAGCTATGGTTAAAGCTTTAATCGAAGAAATGAACATCACTGTTCCTGTAGCGATTCACCTTGACCATGGTTCAAGCTTCGAAAAATGTAAAGAAGCAATCGATGCAGGTTTCACATCTGTAATGATCGACGCTTCTCACCACCCATTCGAAGAAAACGTTGAAACTACTAAAAAAGTAGTAGAATACGCACACGCTCGTAACGTATCTGTTGAAGCTGAGCTTGGAACAGTTGGCGGACAAGAAGACGACGTAATCGCTGAAGGCGTAATTTACGCTGATCCTGAAGAGTGTAAACACCTTGTTGAAGCAACAGGTATCGATTGCCTAGCTCCAGCTTTAGGTTCTGTACACGGTCCTTACAAAGGTGAGCCTAACTTAGGATTCAAAGAAATGGAACAAGTTCGCGACTTCACTGGCGTACCTTTAGTATTACACGGTGGTACTGGTATCCCAACTGCTGATATCGTAAAAGCTATTTCTTTAGGTACTTCAAAAATCAACGTAAACACTGAGAACCAAATTGAGTTTACAAAAGCTGTTCGTGAAGTATTAAACAAAGACCAAGAAGTTTACGATCCTCGTAAATTTATTGGACCTGGCCGCGACGCTATCAAAGCAACTGTTGCTGGTAAAATGCGTGAGTTCGGTTCTAACGGTAAAGCGTAAGAATAAAATTCCGTTTTGGAAACCGTCTAGTCTTTTAGACGGTTTCCTTTCGTTGTATAATGAAAGCGCGAACAAGTCTAAAGATTTTATAAAATACAACTTTTGGTTGGCGGAAAGTTCTATATTTCTTCGTGTGAGTTATAGTTAGTAGAGTTTGTTTTCATTCTTAAAATAGAAAATAATGTGCATAGTCCTATTAATAAATGTAATAGTGTATCTAGAGATTGGCTTGGCAAGCAGTTAGTCTTCATCTGTGTACTCGATGTATACAGAGTAGTGTCAGGTGGGGTCTTACTACTTGTTGAGTTTTAGGATGGGAAGAAAAACAATTGAGATTTTTCAGGGTAAACCTTCTGTTTCTCTATAAAAATGGGGAATAGAAAATAAATACATTCACAAGAAGGGAGCTCAACATGGAAAAGTTGCTAATTGAAGGCGGAAGACCTTTACATGGATCGATTCGCGTGAGTGGTGCAAAGAATAGTGCTGTTGCTCTAATTCCAGCGACAATTTTAGCAGATACTCCAGTGACCATCGGTGGTGTACCTAACATTTCAGATGTGAAGATGTTAGGAGACTTACTAGAGGAAATTGGAGGGGTGGTAACTTATGGTCAGGAGGAAGAGATGACCATAGATCCTTCTAAGATGGTTGCGATGCCCTTACCAAATGGGAAAGTGAAAAAATTGCGTGCTTCTTATTACTTGATGGGCGCTATGCTTGGCCGTTTTAAAAAAGCTGTAATTGGGCTTCCTGGTGGATGTCATTTAGGGCCAAGACCAATCGATCAGCACATTAAAGGTTTTGAAGCGTTAGGAGCACACGTTACAAATGAACAAGGTGCTATTTATTTAAGAGCGGATGAATTACGCGGGGCACGTATTTATTTAGATGTTGTTAGTGTAGGAGCTACGATTAATATTATGTTAGCAGCTGTACGAGCGAAAGGTAGAACTGTAATTGAAAATGCGGCAAAAGAGCCAGAGATTATCGATGTAGCTACATTGTTAACAAGTATGGGAGCTCGCATTAAAGGTGCTGGTACAGATGTGATACGAATTGATGGTGTGGATTCTTTACACGGTTGTTATCATTCTATCATTCCAGATCGCATTGAAGCAGGTACGTATATGATTTTAGGAGCAGCATCGGGTGGTGAGGTAATAGTTGATAATGTGATTCCTCAGCATCTAGAATCAGTTACTGCAAAACTAAGAGAAGCTGGTGTACATGTTGAAACGAATGACGATCAAATTACAGTGAACGGTAATCGTAAGCTAAAGATGGTGGATATAAAAACACTTGTGTATCCAGGGTTTCCGACGGACTTACAACAACCATTCACAACGCTTTTAACAAAAGCACATGGAACAGGGGTTGTAACAGATACAATTTATGGAGCTCGTTTTAAGCATATCGATGAATTACGTCGAATGAATGCACAAATTAAAGTAGAAGGTCGCGCGGCAATTGTAACGGGCCCTGTCTTATTACAAGGTGCAAAGGTGAAAGCGAGCGACTTACGAGCAGGAGCAGCACTTGTGATCGCAGGTTTAATGGCTGATGGGATTACAGAAGTAACGGGACTCGAACATATTGATCGAGGGTATGAAAATATAGTAGACAAGCTTAAGGGGCTTGGTGCAAACATTTGGCGAGAACAAATGACGCAGCAAGAAATTGAAGAAATGAAGAACGCATAAAGTAATCGTATAATCGCATGCAATGTACTTTTTATATGAAGACTTGCTAGCAATTGCAAAAGTAAAGTGGTGATGCTTCCGTTAATGGGGAACGAAGAATCACTGCTAACGGAAGCTACACTTTATAGAAAGAAACGCTGCACAAATTACGGCATAAATATAAAGACTTAAAGGAGAGGGATTATTGTGGAAAGAAGTTTATCTATGGAGTTAGTACGTGTAACAGAGGCTGCAGCTTTATCATCAGCGCGTTGGATGGGACGCGGGAAAAAAGATGAAGCAGACGGTGCAGCAACATCAGCTATGCGTGATGTATTTGATACAATTCCGATGAAAGGAACAGTTGTAATTGGTGAAGGTGAAATGGACGAAGCACCAATGCTATATATCGGGGAGAAATTAGGTACAGGATATGGACCACGTGTAGACGTTGCGGTTGATCCATTAGAAGGAACAAACATCGTAGCGGCTGGAGGCTGGAATGCACTTGCTGTTATTGCAATTGCAGATCACGGTAATTTGTTACATGCTCCTGACATGTACATGGATAAAATCGCGGTTGGTCCAGAAGCAGTTGGAGCGGTTGATATTGATGCACCTATCATTGATAACTTGCGCGCTGTGGCAAAAGCGAAAAATAAAGATATTGAAGATGTTGTGGCAACAGTGTTAAATCGCCCACGTCACCAAGCGATTATTGAAGAAATTCGTAAAGCTGGAGCTCGTATTAAATTAATTAATGACGGAGATGTAGCTGGAGCAATTAATACAGCGTTTGACCGCACAGGCGTGGATATTTTATTCGGTTCTGGTGGTGCACCTGAAGGTGTTCTTGCAGCGGTTGCATTAAAATGTTTAGGTGGAGAAATCCACGGAAAGCTTCTTCCTCAAAATGAAGCTGAATTAGCGCGTTGCAAAAAAATGGGCATTGATGATATAAATCGTGTTCTTCGTATGGAAGACTTAGTGAAGGGTGACGATGCAATCTTTGCTGCAACAGGTGTAACGGATGGAGAGTTACTACGTGGT
Source organism: Bacillus clarus (assembly GCF_000746925.1). Lineage (GTDB taxonomy): Bacteria > Bacillota > Bacilli > Bacillales > Bacillaceae_G > Bacillus_A > Bacillus_A clarus. The sequence goes on along the minus strand of NZ_JMQC01000008.1, from coordinate 2,161,795 downwards.
GTTCAATTTAAAGGTAGCGTTGGTACAACACAATCTCTTGTTATGCGTGCGAAATCGGGAACAGTACGTTTCGTAGATGGACGTCATAGCTTAAATAAAAAACCGAACTTGGTTATTAAATAAAAAGTAGAAATGGCTCGTTCAGAAGGGGAAGACATTGGAGCTCCTGAGGAAGAGGTGTCTTTTGCCTCGCGGGAAGGGGTGAAATGACTGACCCTTCTAGCCATTGGAACTGGATTAAATAAAAAGCGGAAGCGGCCGATCTGGCGTTCTATAGAATAAGGTAAATGGAAAAAGTGGAAGTAATATACAAAGCGAAGACAAATTTTCTTGTCTTCGCTTCTTGTATTTGTGTTTCAATGTATTGATTAAAACTAGACAAAAGGGTTACAATAGTGAATATTACCCTACTTGAACTTATTGCCTTTCATTATTATTTATTTGCCTTCCGTATTTTTTCCCTTTACCCATGTGAAAAGAGAATAACGTTAAAGTGTGGTGTCTGAATGAATTTGTCAATTGCAGCATTAGAAAACATGAAATTAAAAGAGTTATATGAGCTTGCGAAAGAATTCAAGATTTCGTATTACAGCAAATTAACAAAGAAAGAGTTAATTTTTGCTATATTAAAAGCTCGAGCAGAAAAAGAAGGATTCTTTTTCATGGAAGGTGTACTAGAAATTATTCAATCAGAAGGATTTGGATTCCTACGTCCAATCAATTACTCTCCAAGCTCAGAAGATATTTATATATCGGCTTCGCAAATTCGTCGTTTTGACTTGCGTAATGGGGATAAAGTTTCTGGTAAAGTACGACCTCCGAAGGAAAATGAACGCTACTTTGGACTGTTACAAGTTGAAGCAGTAAATGGAGATGATCCAGAATCAGCGAAAGAGCGTGTGCATTTCCCTGCATTAACTCCGTTATATCCAGATCGTCAAATGAAATTGGAAACGGAAACGAAGAAGTTACCGACGCGCATCATGGATTTAATTGCACCAGTTGGATTTGGACAACGTGGTTTAATTGTCGCGCCTCCAAAGGCTGGTAAAACAAGTCTGTTAAAAGAAATTGCACACAGCGTCACAACAAATCATCCGGAAGCAGAATTAATTGTACTTTTAATTGATGAGCGTCCAGAGGAAGTAACGGATATTGAACGTTCTGTTAAAGGTGATGTTGTAAGCTCTACTTTCGATGAAGTGCCGGAAAATCATATTAAAGTAGCTGAGCTTGTACTAGAACGTGCGATGCGTCTTGTAGAACATAAGAAAGATGTCATCATTTTAATGGATAGTATTACCCGTTTAGCACGTGCTTACAACCTTGTTATTCCGCCAAGTGGACGAACACTATCAGGTGGTATTGACCCAGCTGCTTTTCATAGACCGAAGCGCTTTTTCGGGGCAGCTCGTAACATTGAAGAGGGCGGTAGCTTAACAATTTTAGCAACAGCGCTTGTTGATACAGGATCTCGTATGGACGATGTTATTTACGAAGAATTTAAAGGAACTGGAAACATGGAGCTTCATTTAGATCGCTCATTAGCTGAGCGCCGTATCTTCCCAGCGATTGATATTCGTCGCTCTGGTACGCGTAAAGAAGACCTGTTAATTCCGAAAGAACATTTAGACAAGTTATGGGGTATTCGTAAAACAATGCGTGATACGCCAGACTTCGTTGAAAGTTTCTTACGTAAACTTCGTCAAACGAAAACAAATGAAGAATTTTTACAAAACATTGTTGCAGATTCTAAGAGATATGTAACAACAAAGTAAAGGGAAAAGATTAGGACTCGCTTATTTTCGGATTAAGCGAGTTTTTTTGTGCTTTTTGGAGACGTCATATTATGGTGAGAGTTTCCTGGCTTGCACCTTTTGTGCGAGAGAACCTTAGCCATCGGGTCTGGGCAATTCGGTTCCACTTTTAATTTATATCTAGCTCCAGTGGCTAGAATAGTCGGTGGCTTCGCGTCTTCCTACGAGGCAAAAAGCGCCCCTATGTCAGAAACTCCATCCTCTTCCCATTCTGAGCGAGCCACTTCCGCTTTTATTTTACAAAAAGACAAAAACAGGTAGTTGCAAAATGAAGTTAGCCTTGTTATAATTTCATCATATGTGTTTCATCAATATAGTTGTACATGCAGCTGAAGATGAAAAACTCTGTTTCGAAAATGATTCAGGGCGGAAGGAGATGAAAAGAATGAAAGCAGGAATCCATCCAGATTACAAGAAAGTTGTATTTATGGACACGAACACAGGCTTCAAATTCTTAAGCGGGTCTACTAAAGGCTCTAGCGAAACTGTTGAGTGGGAAGATGGTAACACTTATCCATTATTAAAAGTTGAGATCAGTTCTGATTCTCACCCATTCTACACTGGACGTCAGAAGTTTGCTACTGCAGACGGACGTGTTGACCGCTTCAATAAGAAATACGGTCTTAAGTAATAAAAACATAAAACAGGCAAGTGTATCTATTCGCTTGTCTGTTTTTTTTGCAAAAATATTATACCTTTACCCTACTTTAGATTAGAAAAGTAGATGAAAGGAGAGCTCAATGTACTTAATAAATCAAAACGGTTGGATTGAAGTGATTTGCGGCAGTATGTTTTCTGGTAAGTCAGAAGAGCTCATCCGCCGTGTACGTCGTACACAATTTGCAAAGCAACATGCAATTGTATTTAAACCATGTATCGATAACCGTTATAGTGAAGAAGATGTTGTATCACATAATGGATTGAAGGTGAGAGCAGTTCCTGTTTCAGCTTCGAAAGACATATTTGAACATGTAACAGAAGAAATGGATGTTATTGCAATCGATGAGGTGCAATTTTTTGATGGGGACATTGTGGAAGTGGTGCAAGTATTGGCAAATCGTGGATATCGTGTCATTGTAGCCGGTTTAGACCAAGATTTCCGTGGTCTACCATTTGGACAAGTTCCTCAGCTGATGGCGATTGCTGAACATGTAACTAAATTGCAAGCAGTTTGTTCTGTATGTGGATCTCCAGCAAGCCGTACACAACGTTTAATTGATGGAGAACCAGCGGGATTTGATGATCCAATTATTTTAGTTGGGGCTTCAGAATCGTATGAACCACGTTGTCGCCATTGTCATGCAGTACCTACAAAACAAAGATAAATGAAACTCGCTATATAGGGCGGGTTTTTTTCGAAAATAGATGAAGAGTGTTGGCGAGTAACATGCACTTTTAAATGATATCTAGCTCCAGCGGCAAGAATGGTCGGCGGTTTCGCTTCTTCCTGCGAGGTAAAAAGCGCCTCTCTGTCAGAAACTTCAACCTCTTCCCATTCTGAACGAGCCGCTTGCGCTTTTAAATATAATTTGCGTTTTTTTGATTAAGTACCATATACTATTTGTATTAGATACTAGGATGTAGAGGTGAATGATGTGTTAGATCGTTTGCAAGCTGTAGAAGATCGTTATGAGAAGTTAAATGAGTTGTTAAGTGACCCGGAGGTTATTAGCGATTCGAATAAGCTTCGTGAGTATTCAAAAGAACAATCTGATATGCAGGAAACGGTAGAGGTGTACCGTGAGTATAAAGATGTTCGTGAGCAATTGAAAGATGCGAAAGCGATGTTAGAAGATAAGTTAGACGCTGATATGCGTGAAATGGTAAAAGAAGAGGTTTCTGAATTAGAAGGACAAGAAAAAGTATTATCAGAACGTCTGAAGGTTTTACTTGTTCCAAAAGACCCTAATGATGATAAAAACGTTATCGTTGAGGTTCGTGGAGCTGCTGGTGGCGATGAGGCAGCTTTATTTGCTGGTGATTTATATCGTATGTATAGCCGTTATGCTGAGGTACAAGGTTGGAAAACTGAAATTATTGAAGCTAGCTATACAGAATTAGGCGGATATAAAGAGATTATCTTTATGATTAACGGTAAAGGTGCTTTCGCGAAGCTGAAATTCGAAAACGGTGCTCACCGTGTACAACGTGTTCCTGAAACGGAATCTGGAGGACGTATTCATACGTCTACAGCAACTGTAGCTGTATTACCAGAAGCAGAAGAAGTAGAAATCGATATTCATGAAAAAGATGTTCGTGTTGATACGTTTGCTTCTAGTGGTCCTGGTGGACAAAGTGTTAATACAACAATGTCAGCGGTACGCTTAACACATTTACCGACTGGTGTAGTTGTATCTTGTCAGGATGAAAAGTCGCAAATTAAGAACAAAGAAAAAGCAATGAAAGTATTACGCGCACGTGTTTATGATAAATTCAGACAAGAAGCGCAAGCTGAGTATGATCAAAACCGTAAGCAAGCTGTTGGTACGGGAGATCGTTCAGAGCGTATTCGTACGTATAACTTCCCGCAAAACCGTGTTACAGACCATCGAATCGGTTTAACGATTCAAAAGCTAGATCAAATCCTACAAGGTAAGTTAGATGATTTCATCAATGCCTTAGTGATGGAAGATCAGGCGCAAAAGATGGAGGCAGCTGAGTAATGCGTGTCTATGAAGCCCTGAAATGGGCTTCTTCTTTTTTACAGGAAAACGGACGAGCTGAAAATGCGGGAGAAATTGTCCTTTGTCATGTATTAAAGACGAATCGAACAGGTTTACTTATGAATATGCGTGAAGAAATAACGCAGGAACAAGAGGCGAGTTTTACGGAATTTATCCACAAACATGTAGAGGGTATTCCTATTCAATATATGCTTGGTTATGAAATGTTTTATGGTCGATCATTTTTTGTAAATGAAGAAGTATTAATACCGAGACCAGAAACAGAGGAACTTATAGTCGGTGTATTAGAGAGAATTCAGCGTAATTTTGGTGATGAGAAGCTTTATGTAGCCGATATTGGAACGGGTAGTGGAGCGATTTCGATTACGCTTGCTTTGGAAAATAAAAATCTTCATGTGTATACGGTAGACATTGCACAGGAATCGATTGAAGTTGCAAAAGAAAACGCAAAGGCGTTAGGAGCAGATGTAACTTTTTATCATGGTGATTTACTGTCGCCGTTTTTTAAAACGGGTCAGCAGTTAGATGTTGTCGTTTCAAACCCTCCGTACATACCAGAGGAGGACTGGAGAGGTCTGTCTACTGTTGTGAAAGAGCATGAACCGAAAAGGGCGCTTGTAGGCGGTGAAGATGGGCTTGATTTCTATCGTCGTTTTATGGAAGAGTTACCGAACATACTACAGAAAAAAGCGATTGTAGCGTTTGAAATCGGTGTAGGGCAAGGTGAAGATGTAAAAGCTTTATTAAAGCAAACATTTCCACATGCTCATGTCGAAGTTGTTTTCGATATTAACGGGAAAGATCGTATGGTATTTGCGGAAATGGAGTAGGGATAAAACCCTACTCTATTTTTTTTGTGTAAAAATTTTCATATAGATTTAGAATTTAATAGTTTAGAAAGAAGCGAGTCTGTCTACACTGTTTACAGAAGGGATGGTGTAGGAGATGAAAAAACAAGCGATTGCTTATTTTCTTTTATTATTAATTGGTGCACAGTTACTTGTGCAGTTTGGATATATGAAAGCTGATGCAAAGGGAGCTACTGTTATTCCGAAAGAGGCTGTTCGATTACGTATTTTAGCAAATAGTGATTCCGATAAAGATCAGGCGTTAAAACGTAAAGTACGCGACGAAGTAAAAGCGCAAATTGATAGTTGGGTAGCTGATTTAAAGTCATTTGAAGAAGCGCGTCAAGTCATTCAAAGTCATATCCCGGAAATTGAAAAAACAGTTGCGAGTACATTAAAGAGAGAAGGAAGTAAAGAGACATTCCAAGTTAAATTTGGAAAGAATATAAAATTTCCTACAAAAGTATATGGGAATTTTATTTATCCAGCAGGAGAATACGAAGCGGTACTTATTACAATAGGAAAAGGTGAAGGTGCAAACTGGTGGTGTGTGTTATTCCCGCCGATGTGTTTTCTTGATTTCTCTAGTGGAACAGCTGTAAAAAAGGAAGAACATGTTGTTAAAGCTGAATCTGTTAAAGAAGAGCCGGTAGAAACGAAAGAGGAAGAAGTAGAACAACCTAAAAAGAAAGAAGCTGAAGTTGTTTCAAAGAAAGTAGTAGAAAAAGAAGTGCCGAAAAAAGTGGCTACTCCTGAAAGAAAAATTACTTCAAAAGAAATAAATGAAGAAAAGGTTCAAGAAAAAACTGCAAAAAAAGAAGAAACAGCACCTGTGGAAAAAACGGATAAGTCTGTGGAAACGAAACAAGAAAAAGCAAATGAAATTGTAGAAGTAGAGGAGCAAGAGGAAAAACCAGAGGTAAAACTATTTATTGTTGAAGCTTTCACTTCTTTGTTCTCTAAATAAGTACTATTTGTATAACCCTCCTCATATATAAGAATGAGGAGGGATTTATCATGAAGAAGCTATTTTTTGCTACAGAAGCTGATGTGGAAAGATTACATTCTTTTTTCGGACAAGCTAATAAAAAAGATGATAAAATAAATGAGTTATACGAGCAGTTTATGCTTTTAGAAGATGAGGGAGAAATACAAGCTGTAATTGGTTATGAACAAAGCGGAGAAGATGTACTGATTCGTTCTTGTTTATTCACACCTGTTGTGGATAAACAAACTTTCTTATATTTTTTTGAAATGTTTTTGCAGTATATGAAAGAAAAAAATATTCAACAATTATATTTACTCACAAATCATCCACAATCTGTGACAATCTTTCAGTTTTTCAACTTTACAATTGTGGAGAAAGATAAAGTTGCAGAGGATATTCAGCAGTTTGAACATTTTTGTGAAAATATAAAACAGCAGAATGTAATAATACTAAATTGTCAGCTATTCACAAAGTTATCCACTGATTAATCAGGTTTATCCACATTTTGTGGATAAACCTTGTTTGTCTTTTGGATAAATCTCATAGTAAACTAAAAATAGACCAGTATTTCATGGAAGAAAAGGACGTGGAAAAAAATGCATACAAGTATATGGGTTGTGGATAATGTTGTGGAAATAAAAAAAGATTATCCACAATTACAAGAAGCAGCGAGATTATTAAGAGAAAATGAAGCAATTGCCTTCCCAACAGAAACGGTATATGGGCTAGGAGCAAACGCAATGAATGATGAAGCGATAGCGAAAATTTTTGAAGCGAAAGGAAGACCAAGTGATAATCCACTAATTGTCCACATAGGTGCGAAATCACAATTAGATGGGATTGTGAGAGAAATCCCACCAGTTGCAGAAAAGTTAATGGAACATTTTTGGCCAGGGCCATTAACAATTATTTTACCGAGAAAAGAAGGGATTTCAGAGAAAGTTACAGCAGGATTGGATACAGTTGGGGTGAGAATGCCCGATCATCCAGTAGCGCTTGCTCTTATTGAAAAGGCAAATGTACCTGTTGCAGCACCAAGTGCGAATCGTTCAGGACGCCCAAGTCCAACATTAGCTTCTCACGTATATGAAGATTTAAACGGGAAAATTTCTGGTATCGTTGATGGCGGTGCAACAGGAGTTGGAGTTGAATCAACAGTAATCGATTGTACGAGTGAAGTTCCAACGATTTTACGTCCAGGTGGAATCACAAAAGAACAATTAGAAGAAGTCATAGGAAGGGTATCTTTAGATCCTGCGCTAAAGGATGAAAAAGAAAAACCGAAATCACCTGGCATGAAATATACGCATTATGCACCGAAAGCACCACTAAGTATCGTCGAAGGATCACGTGAATTTATTCAAAAACTTGTGGATGAAAAAAAACAAGAAGGATATACAGTAGGTGTATTAACGACAGAAGAATATCAGCATGTATATAGTGCAGATGTTGTATTGTCTTGCGGATTGCGAAGTGATTTAGCGAGCGTTGCGACTAAATTATATGATGTACTTAGAACGTTTGATGCGAGTGAAGTAGATGTTATTTTTAGTGAGCCATTTCCAAATGAAGGAATTGGAAGTGCGATTATGAATCGTCTAACAAAGGCAGCAGGACATCACGTTATCGTTGAAAGTTAAGAGACCTTTTTAGCAGACCGAATATTTCCCCTCGGATAAGCATATTGTGAAGTAGCACGTCCGAGGAGGGACATGAATGACGGTGGAACAGCTAATACCTTTAATGATTATGGCATTTGCCTTAGGGATGGATGCGTTTTCTGTAAGCCTCGGTATGGGTATGATGAGGTTGAAAATAAGGCAAATCCTTTATATTGGTATGACAATCGGAATATTTCATATCATTATGCCCTTTATCGGTATGATACTAGGGCGGTTTTTATCAGAGAGATTCGGGCATATTGCAAATGTTTCTGGGGCCATTTTGTTAATCGGATTAGGATTTTATATTGTATATTCGTCTATTTTAGAAAATGATGAAACGAGATCTACGCCTGCTGGGATTGGCTTATTCATATTTGCTTTTGGTGTAAGCATTGATAGTTTTTCAGTGGGACTTAGTCTTGGAATTTATGGGGCGCAGATGATTATAACTATATTACTTTTCGGATTGATTAGTATGCTATTAGCATGGATTGGTTTATTGATCGGCAGACATGCAAAAGGTATGCTTGGCACATATGGTGAAGTAATTGGTGGCATTATTCTTGTTGGATTTGGAGTATGCCTTCTTTTTCCTATATAATTTTAATGTAATGGGTGAGCTGTATGGAAAAATTACTGAAGTGGTATATCGCAGTATTAACCTTTTTTCCGCGGTGGTTACGCCGACTTATTGTTTTGGGGATTATTTTACAAATCGCAGTGCTCGGTTGGATTAAATTGATTCGTGAATGGTAAAAAAGCTCCTTTCTGTGCATAATTTTATTTCTATCCATATTCGCTATAATAAAACGACTTATATATAGAAAGGATGATACAAGTGACGAGAGTAAAACAAGTTTTTGGTATTATTATTAGTTTTTTTGTTTTTTGGTTTAGTATGCTCGGTGTACAAATGTTTGCTGAGTTTTTGGATATTGAGTCATTAAAATTTGTTGCGGGGAAAACAGAGGCAGCGCGTGCGTTTTATTCACCGTATCCATTTTTAATTGTTTTTCTTATTACAGTGCTTTCTTTATATTTCTTTGTTGTGAAGCTTGGTAAACCAAAGAAAGAGAAAATACCTACTTTAGAGGAGAAGAAGGAAGAATTACAATGATAAAATCCCCCGCTAAAAAGCGGGGGATTTTATGTTTGAATGATGGAAGTGAGCGATCTACTTCCACTTTTAGATATATCCAGCTCCAGCGGCTACCACTTTTAAATTGGTCTTACTAGTTCAAATTGTTTTCCTAGTTTTGCATAGTTGTGTCCGGCTAGTCGGCTTACTGGTTTTAGTTCTTCGGCGTGAATTCGGCCGTTTTCGTATAAGTGCTTGGCGACATGGAAACGAACGACGCGACCGATTAGTAGATCACAAGCTGGGGAGTCGTCGGTTCCGCCGAGCGGGATAGCACGTTCTAATATGCATTCCATTCGAATGTTCGCTTCTTTCACCCCTGGTACTGAAATGACATCACTGTCGATTGGTGTTAATTTTGCTAATTCGATTTCACTTTCATCTGGAGGTAGATTGGCTGCTGTTTCGTTGATCGCTTCTACGTAAGATTCATCAGAGATATGTACGACAAATTCCCCTTTTTCCATTGCGTTTCGAGAAGTGTCTTTCGGTTTTCCTTCTTTTCGTTGTACCGAAACCGAGATAAGTGGTGGATTGGCAGCAACGATATTGAAATAACTATATGGCGCGCCATTTAATACGCCATCCTTAGTTACGGAAGTAACGAATGCAACAGGACGTGGAATGATACTTCCTGTTAGTAATTTGTAATTATCTTTTTCGGTTTGTTCGTTTGGGTTAATGGATAACATGTTCGTAATCCCCTTTCTAAATATGAATACTTATTGTTTGTTTACAAGATATCGATGGGAAACTCCTGCTAAAAAAATATTTTTTTGACGGTTTTTGTAAATAGGTAAAAAAAGAGCTTGCTTCAATGTACTTTTGAAGCAAGCTCTTTTTCGTTAAATATCTCGAAATTGAGATAAAATATTAAAGTAAAACGTAAACGCCAGGTCCGATTAAAGCAACACCGACAGCAACTGAGATTAACATTAAGTTATATTCAAATCCGTTTTGTGTTACCCAATAGCCATTTTTTCCATGAACTGTAAAGATTGCTACTAACATTGTGCCTACGATAAATAGTGAACCAATAGCAGTGAAAATACCTGATGCGAATAAGAAACCACCTAATAATTCAGTTGCTCCAGCCATAAATGCCATAAATACACCAGGGCGTAAACCGATTGATTCCATCCAGCCGCCTGTTCCTTTTAGGCCGTAACCACCAAACCAACCAAATAATTTTTGAGCACCATGACCCATGAATGTAATTCCGATAATAAGACGAATAATAAGAAGACCGATGTCCATCATTTATAAAACCTCCTGAAAAGTTATTTACTTACCTTATGTAAGTTATAATAAATCAGTTACTTACTTAAGTCAAGTTACTTTTGTTGAAGATATGAAAGAAATTTTACAAATCGATAACAAAAAAACGAAATGTTGTAAAGACTTCTAGACAAGTTTTGAAAAAAAAGAGAAAATATAAGTAGAAATTAATTCTTATTATTGTTATTCAGACAATCAGAATTGACTGGAATTTTGCGAAGCGATACAATAAGGTTCTATTGGTAATGACGTAATTTATTTCGAAAGCGTTTTTACACTATAATATTCGAAGTATGAAGTCTTACATATATCCCGATCTTTACTAGGGACTGCCCTATAAACTTTTAGGTAAATTATAAGGAGGACTATCCTATGTTTAAAAAATTATTCGGTCTTGGTTCAAAAACAAATGAAGAAACAATCGTATCTCCATTAACTGGAGCAGTGAAAAATATTGAAGAAGTACCAGATCCAGTATTCGCTGGTCGTATGATGGGTGACGGTGTGGCAATTGAGCCTACTGAAGGTGTAGTTGTATCTCCAGTAGACGGTGAAATCGTACAATTATTCCACACAAAACATGCAGTTGGAATTAAAGCGAAAAATGGTACAGAAATTTTAATCCACGTTGGATTAGAAACTGTAAAAATGGAAGGCGAAGGTTTCGAAGCTCACGTTTCTGAAGGCCAATCTGTAAAAGCTGGAGATAAATTAATCTCATTCGATTTAGATTTAATTCGTGAAAAAGCAAAGAGCACAATTACGCCAATCGTTATTACAAACACAGATGCAGCTGAATCTATTAAGACAACTGTAGATGTATCAGCTACAAAAGGCTCAACAGAAGTAATGAAAGTTACAATGAAGTAATGACTGTCTATAAGGAATCCGTTTCATATGAAATGGATTCCTTATTTTGTTTTGTACTGAATTTGTTAAGTGTGGTAATATGCTCTTGGGCACTTGGAACTAGGGTTTCACATATATGTGGATAAGGCGCATTTTTCTTAGAAAAAATATAAGAGAAATGCGCCTTTTATATATCCACATTTCTTTTGTTCCGATTGGATGTACGTTATGATACATGTAGGACGTTTAGCATAAGGAGTGGGTTTGGATGAAGCGAGTGTTATTTGTTTGTACTGGAAATACATGTCGTAGTCCAATGGCTGAAGCATTGCTTCGCCATTATGGAGGGGAGAAATTTGAGGCGCAATCTGCTGGTGTGTTTGCCTATCCTGGAAGCGATGCATCGTTACATGCAAAAAAGGCACTAAATGAAAAAGGAATTTCAATAACTCATGCCTCGAAACAAATAGACGAAGTCTTGCTTAACTGGGCTGATATCGTCTTGACGATGACAGAAAATCATAAGCAAATTGTACTTGGGTACTATCCGAATGTTGATGGGAAGTTGCATACATTCTATGAACTAACTGAGGGGATAAGTAAAGATATTTCAGATCCGTTTGGTGGCCCACTTTCTATTTATAAAGCAACGTTAGAAGAGATGGAAAAGCTTGTACAAACTTTGCTGGAAAAACATTCAGAAAGTTAATGTTTGGTGTATAATACGATATTGGAGATCATCTTGCTTTATGAAGATAGCAAGGATGAAATGAATATAATGGATTGAAACTTTGGAGGGGTAAAAATGAAAGTAGTAGTAGCATCTGATCACGGCGGTATGAATATCCGTAAAGAACTTGTAAGTTTATTAGAAGAATTAAATATTGAATATATTGATTTAGGTTGTGAATGTGAAGCTGGTTCTGTTGATTACCCTGATTTTGCATTCCCAGCAGCAGAAATGGTTGCAAACGGTGAAGTAGATCGTGGCATTTTAGTTTGTGGGACAGGCATCGGTATGTCAATCGCAGCGAATAAAGTAAACGGTGTACGTTGTGCGTTAGTGCATGATACATTTAGCGCTAAAGCAACGAGAGAACATAATGATACCAATATGTTAGCAATGGGCGAACGTGTAATTGGAGCAGGCCTAGCGCGTGATATCGCAAAAATTTGGTTAACAACAGACTATGAAGGCGGCCGTCACGAAAATCGTGTAGGAAAAATTAAAACATACGAAACGAAATAATAGATTCTAGCGGTACGTAGTGTGAAATATAATTGGTTGAACCAATCTGTGAAAGGAAGAGGCGTAATGACGGAAATCGTAAAAGTGAGAGAACAGCTACAAATATCGCTTTCTGATTTTCAAGAACAAGCTTCGTTACAAAGCGGTCAAATTTTTGTAGTGGGTTGTAGCACGAGTGAAGTGTTAGGTGAAAGAATTGGAACATCAGGAACGATGGAAGTGGCAGAAGCGATTTTTTCTGAGTTAAAACAATTTCAAGAACAAACTGGTATTGAATTGGCCTTTCAATGTTGCGAGCATTTGAATCGTGCTTTAGTAGTAGAGAGAGAAGTAGCAATGAAGGATCAATTTGAAATTGTAACGGTTACGCCTGTTAGATCAGCAGGTGGTGCACTAGCAACATATGCTTATCATAATTTTAAGGATCCGGTAGTAGTTGAATTTATTAAAGCAGATGCAGGAATAGATATTGGTGATACATTTATTGGTATGCATTTAAAACATGTAGCCGTTCCGGTTCGTACAAGCGTCAAAGAAATTGGGAATGCTCATGTAACGATGGCGAAAACACGTGGTAAACTCATTGGTGGAGCGCGTGCTGTATATGCGGTAAAAGAAGAAACTGCTACTTGTCGTTAAAAATATAAAAGTAGAAAGTCATATAGTACCTTTTGCATCACATAATAGAGGTATGGAGTCTGACTTTATAATAGAAGAAAGAAAAGACCAAACTTGGTCTTTTTTTTCTTTTATGATATAGAAAGTCATGTTAGAATGTAGTTGAAAACATGAAGGTTCGAAAGAATTACAACTTGAATTTTCGTTTTTTCTGAATAAATAAGAAAAAACTATCAGGAATTGATGTAATTCGTTCAGAAAAGGGGGATTTTGGTGGATCATTTAAAACGTCAAGACGAAAAGGTATTTGCTGCAATTGAAGCAGAACTAGGAAGACAGCGTTCAAAAATTGAGTTGATTGCTTCAGAAAACTTCGTAAGCGAAGCAGTAATGGAAGCACAAGGTTCTGTTTTAACAAATAAGTATGCTGAAGGATATCCTGGAAAACGTTACTATGGTGGTTGCGAACATGTAGACGTAGTAGAGGATATTGCACGTGATCGCGTAAAAGAAATTTTTGGTGCAGAGCATGTAAATGTTCAACCACACTCTGGTGCACAAGCGAACATGGCTGTATACTTCACAATTTTAGAGCAAGGCGATACAGTACTTGGTATGAATTTATCCCATGGTGGTCACTTAACACACGGAAGCCCTGTTAACTTCAGTGGAGTTCAATATAACTTTGTAGAATATGGCGTAGATGCTGATTCTCATCGTATTAATTACGATGATGTATTAGCAAAAGCGAAAGAACATAAGCCAAAATTAATCGTTGCAGGTGCAAGTGCATACCCTCGTGTGATCGATTTCAAGAGATTCCGTGAGATCGCAGACGAAGTAGGCGCATACTTAATGGTAGATATGGCTCATATTGCAGGTTTAGTTGCAGCGGGCCTACATCCAAACCCAGTACCACATGCACATTTCGTTACAACAACAACACATAAAACATTACGTGGTCCACGCGGTGGTATGATTTTATGTGAAGAGCAGTTTGCTAAGCAAATTGATAAATCAATCTTCCCTGGTATTCAAGGTGGTCCATTAATGCATGTAATTGCTGCAAAAGCTGTTGCATTTGGTGAGGCTTTACAAGATGACTTTAAAACATATGCACAAAACGTCATCAATAATGCAAATCGTTTAGCTGAAGGCCTTCAAAAAGAGGGACTTACACTTGTTTCTGGTGGAACGGACAATCACTTAATTTTGATTGATGTTCGTAACTTAGAGATTACAGGTAAAGTAGCAGAGCACGTATTAGATGAAGTTGGTATTACAGTGAACAAAAATACAATTCCATTTGAAACAGCAAGCCCATTTGTAACAAGTGGTGTACGTATCGGTACAGCGGCAGTAACATCTCGTGGCTTCGGTTTAGAAGAAATGGATGAAATTGCAGCAATTATTGCTCATACATTAAAAAATCATGAGAACGAAGCTGAATTAGAAGAAGCACGTAAACGTGTAGAAGCATTAACAAGCAAGTTCCCAATGTATACAGATCTTTAATAGATTAAAACAGACTGCTGAAACGTATATTGTTTCGGTAGTCTGTTTTTATTTTATCATTTCCCGACAGAAGGCTCCCACTTCAAAATTTGGCGGAAGCAAAGAAGTTAGGTGGGAGATTAACTGCCCGTAAAGTCCGATTGGTTCAACTAATAATTAGTGTTGGATGGAAAAAACTACCGCCGATTAAAGTTTCACTATATATATGTAAAAATATTTGGATGAATAAGGAAATGTAAAAAGATAAGACATATATTGTTTTCGAAGTATGTATACAAATGATGAATAAATTTTGGAGATGTAATGAAGGATACGGCTTCCATAATTGGTAACGATATTAGATAGGTTCATCGTGAATTTAATATTTTTCCAAATTTGCCCTTGAATATTAGTAGCGTTTTCTTTACAATCGTAAATAGTGCAAAAAAGTGTGTGAAAACGCATGAATATCATCTGAAGGAGAGATTCACATGGGAAAACTGTATGTATTTGATCACCCGTTAATTCAACATAAGATTACATATATTCGCGATAAAAATACAGGCACAAAAGATTTTCGTGAATTAGTGGACGAAGTAGCAAGCTTAATGGCTTTCGAAATTACTCGCGATCTTCCACTTGAAGAAATTGAAATTGAAACACCTGTAAGCAAAGCGAAAACAAAAGTGATCGCTGGTAAAAAACTTGGTTTAATTCCGATTTTACGTGCAGGTTTAGGAATGGTAGATGGAATTCTGAAATTAATTCCAGCAGCAAAAGTAGGACACGTTGGTTTATATCGTGACCCTAAAACATTGCAACCGGTAGAATACTATGTGAAACTTCCAACGGATGTAGAAGAACGTGACTTTATCGTACTTGATCCAATGTTAGCGACAGGTGGTTCTGCAGCTGAAGCAATTAATTCTCTGAAAAAGCGCGGTGCGAAACAAATTAAATTAATGTGTATCGTAGCTGCTCCAGAAGGAGTAAAAGTGGTACAAGAAGAACATCCTGATGTTGATATTTATGTAGCGGCATTAGATGAGAAATTAAATGACCATGGCTACGTTGTTCCAGGTCTTGGCGATGCTGGTGACCGTTTATTCGGAACGAAGTAAGACAACTGACGAGAGGGGATTCCCTACTCGTCTTTTTTGTACATATCGAGAGAGGGGAGGGGGATAAATATACAGCGTATATACAACATAAGTTGCATATGTATCACATATAATATAGAAGTCTAACGTCTGAAGTGCACTATATTATGGAAGGGAAATGTTATATCTTAAAAACGTAATAGTGACAAACTTGTGAACATTTCCTTCTATTATAAAGAGAAAACTGTTAGAAATTGCATATCTTCAACCAGTATTTAGAAGGGGAACGTTTTCATTTTTGGTAGGAAATGACTAATACTCAAATTTTTTGATTTTTTATGATTTCTCGTTGACACTGTTAATACCCTATTGTATGCTAACAACGGGGATAGATGGTAGGGCTTTCAGTGACAAAATTACATCTATTCCGTGACGAAAATGTAAACTTTTTATTTTGTATAGGATTTATGCAGAAAAATGAGTTATTATTAACACATCGTGAATGAGGGTTACATATTGGAGGGATGAATCCTTGCAAAAAAACGATCGCAGCCACATAAAAGCTTATGCTTTAATGTCAGGAATTCTTGCTCAGTTAGTTGGTTCTATTCTCATAGGGATCTTTGGTGGGCAATGGATTGATAGTAAGGTTGGAACGTTTCCATTGTTTCTTATTATAGGCTTATTGCTTGGGTTAGGAACAGGGGTCTACGCAATGATTCGACTCATTCGACATTACTATTCGGGAGAGCAATGATGACAGACGTACATGGACTTGTCCAAAGACAAAAGAAATATATGTACTACTTGCTTGCGCTTCTAGTGCTAGGATGGGGATTTACCTCTTACAAGGATGTATTTCTTGGGCTGATTATCGGAACGATTTTCAGTTTTCTTAGTTTGCGCATCATTGCACGTAGAACAGACAAGCTACTAGATCGCGTAATAAATGGAGAAAACGTGAAATTTAAAGCAACAGCTGTAAGTACATATTCGAGATTCGCCACGATAGGGTTATTAATTTTATTTGCAGCCAAATATCAGCATTTAATTGCGATGTGGGGCTTAGGTGTGGGATTGCTGACAGGATATCTTGTCATGATCATAGATTTTCTTTATTTAGAGTATAAGAGCAGGGAAGAGAGGTGAATTACTAGTGGAACACGGTAAATTGGTTGAATTTCTAGGTTTAACGTTTGATTTATCCTCAGTTATGATGGTAACTATCGCAGCAGTTATAGTTTTCTTAATCGCTGTTATTGGGACTCGCAGCTTAGCTCTTCGTCCAACAGGAATACAAAACTTCCTTGAATGGGTGTTAGACTTTGCGAAAGGAATTATCAATAGTACAATGGACTGGAAAACAGGTGGACGCTTTTTAACACTCGGCGTGACACTTATGATGTTTATTTTCGTATCAAACATGCTCGGTCTACCATTCATGTATTCAACAACTGAGGCTGGCGAACACATTGCATGGTGGAGGTCGCCAACGTCTGACCCAGCAGTTACATTAACATTAGCCGTGATGGTAGTTACCCTCACCCATTATTATGGAATTAAGATGAAGGGTACAAAAGAATACTTAAAAGGGTTTTTCCAACCTATGAAGTTCTTATTTCCATTAAAGGTTATTGAAGAATTTGCTAACACATTAACGTTAGGTCTTCGTCTATTCGGTAACATTTATGCCGGCGAGATTTTATTAGGATTACTTGCTAAATTAGGTGGAGCTTCAGTACTTGGAGCATTAGGTGCGATTGTACCGATGTTAGCGTGGATGGGATTCAGTGTATTCGTTGGTTCAATCCAAGCGTTTATCTTTACAATGTTAACGATGGTTTATATGGCTCATAAAGTAAGTCATGACCATTAATATACTTTAATTGAGTAAGAAAAAAATTATTTTTTTTATAATACAAAGGAGGACAAATTAAATGAGTTTAGGTGTAATCGCAGCTGCAATTGCAATTGGTTTATCAGCATTAGGTGCAGGTATTGGTAACGGTCTTATCGTATCACGTACAATCGAAGGTGTTGCTCGTCAACCAGAATTAAAAGGCGCACTTCAAACAATTATGTTCATCGGGGTTGCATTAGTTGAGGCACTTCCAATCATCGGTGTAGTTATTGCATTCATCGTAATGAACAAATAAGGGATACTCCCCTTACATAGATGGCGAAGAGTGTTTTTCCGAACTTTCTTCGCCATTGCTTTATGAACGAAATATATGTCTTTTTTTTCATATAGTCAATTTAGATATCTCGAAGGGAGTGAATCCTTGTGCCAACTTTATTATTAGGAGCTGCCATTCCATTTGGAACGATTGCTTATACATTGTTCGTGTTCCTAGTTTTATTAGTAATGCTACGCAAATTTGCGTGGGGTCCTTTAATGGGAATTATGAAAGAACGTGAAGAGCATGTTGCTAGTGAAATCGATGCTGCAGAAATGAATCATGCAGAGGCGAAGAAATTAGTAGAAGAACAACGTGAAATGTTAAAACAGTCACGTGTCGAAGCACAAGAGTTAATCGAAAGAGCGAAAAAGCAAGCTGTAGATCAAAAGGATGTTATTGTTGCTGCTGCTAAAGAAGAAGCAGAATCAATTAAAGCATCTGCTGTACAAGAAATTCAACGCGAAAAAGAGCAAGCAATTGCTGCTCTGCAAGAACAAGTTGCTTCTTTATCTGTTCACATTGCTTCTAAAGTAATTGAAAAAGAGTTAAAAGAAGAAGATCAAGTGAAATTAATTCGCGATTATATTAAAGAAGTAGGAGAAGCGCGATGAGCAATATTGTAGCAAAACGTTATGCTGTCGCTCTTTTTCAAATTGCAAAAGAAAAACATGTATTAGAAATGTTTGAAGAGGAATTACGCCTTGTACAAAACGTTTTTGTAAAGAACGGAGAACTACATAGCTTTTTAACGCAACCGAACATTTCGAAAGAACAGAAAAAAACGTTCCTTGCTAACGTCTTCTCTTCTGTTTCTGAATCGATTTTAAATACGTTATATATTTTAATTGATAACAAACGCATTGAAATTGTACCTGAAATTGCAGATGAATATGTTACTCTTGCTAATGAAGAACGTAACGTAGCGGATGCAACTGTTTATTCAATTCGTCTTCTATCAGAAGAAGAAAAGC
The DNA here is from genome assembly GCF_000746925.1 of Bacillus clarus. Taxonomy (GTDB): domain Bacteria; phylum Bacillota; class Bacilli; order Bacillales; family Bacillaceae_G; genus Bacillus_A; species Bacillus_A clarus. The sequence continues at coordinate 2,142,917 of NZ_JMQC01000008.1, read as the reverse complement.
TTAATGTTGCAGAAGCATTTGCAAAGAGAACGGGAAAAGATGCAATTCGCATAAAAAACGTTGTAGATGAAGATTTACTAGGCGGCATTAAAGTACGCATTGGAAATCGCATTTATGATGGAAGTTTACAAGGCAAGTTAGCACGTATTCAGCGTGAACTAATGAAGAATAGATAGGGGTGAAGCACATGAGCATCAGAGCTGAAGAAATTAGCGCACTGATAAAGCAACAAATCGAGAACTATCAGTCTGAAATCGAAGTTAGTGATGTTGGTACAGTTATCCAAGTTGGTGACGGTATCGCGCGTGCTCATGGTCTTGATAACGTTATGGCTGGAGAACTTGTAGAGTTCTCTAACGGCGTTATGGGGCTAGCACAAAACTTAGAGGAAAACAACGTAGGTATCATTATTTTAGGACCTTACACGGAAATCCGTGAAGGCGATGAAGTTCGTCGTACTGGTCGCATCATGCAAGTACCAGTGGGTAAAGAACTAATCGGTCGTGTTGTAAACCCATTAGGTCAACCAGTAGATGGTTTAGGCCCAATTAATACAACAAGCACTCGTCCAATCGAAAGTCCAGCACCAGGTGTAATGGATCGTAAATCTGTTCATGAGCCACTTCAAACAGGTATTAAAGCGATCGATGCTCTTGTACCAATTGGTCGTGGTCAACGTGAGTTAATCATCGGTGACCGTCAAACAGGTAAAACAGCAGTTGCACTTGATACAATCATTAATCAAAAAGATGAAGATATGGTTTGTATTTACGTTGCTATTGGACAAAAAGAGTCTACAGTACGTAACGTTGTAGAAACACTACGTAAGCACGGTGCATTAGAGTACACAATCGTTGTAACAGCATCAGCTTCTCAACCAGCTCCATTATTATACTTAGCTCCTTACGCTGGTGTAACAATGGGTGAAGAGTTCATGTACAATGGTAAACACGTATTAGTAGTATATGATGACTTATCAAAACAAGCGGCAGCTTATCGTGAGCTTTCATTACTATTACGTCGTCCTCCAGGTCGTGAAGCGTATCCAGGGGATGTATTCTACTTACATTCTCGCTTATTAGAGCGTGCAGCAAAATTAAGTGATGCAAAAGGCGGCGGTTCTTTAACTGCATTACCTTTCATCGAAACACAAGCAGGGGACGTATCAGCTTACATCCCAACAAACGTAATCTCTATTACAGATGGACAAATCTTCTTACAATCTGACTTATTCTTCTCTGGTGTTCGCCCAGCGATTGATGCAGGTACTTCTGTATCTCGTGTTGGTGGATCTGCTCAGATTAAAGCAATGAGTAAAGTATCAGGTACACTTCGTCTTGACCTTGCATCGTACCGTGAGTTAGAAGCGTTCGCTCAGTTCGGTTCTGACCTTGATAAAGCAACACAAGCGAAATTAAATCGTGGTGCTCGTACAGTTGAAGTATTAAAACAAGGATTACACAAACCGTTACGTGTAGAGAAACAAGTTATCATTCTTTACGCTTTAACACGTGGATTCCTAGATGATATCCCAGTAGTAGATATCACTCGTTTTGAAGAAGAACTCCATGCTTGGTTAGATTCAAATGCAGCTGAATTATTAAGCGAAATCCGCACAACTAAGAAACTTGCGGATGACGACAAATTTGCAGCAGCAATCAATGGATTTAAAAAAGTATTCGTAGCTTCTGAATAATATATAAAGCGGAAGCAGCTCGAGCTAGATAATAAAAAGCGAAGCCGACTGTGGCTTAGCTGGATAATATAAAAGGCAACTCAAGTTCTGAGATTGCTGACGGTTATGTAAAGGAAAAGAGTAGGTGCACCTATTCTTTTCCTTCAATCATGAGCAAGAATATCTTGCAACGTAGATTAGGAAGAGGATTCTTACTAATCGTGCCAACTTCCGGAAAAAAGGTGGTGAAAACCTGTGGCATCTTTACGCGATATAAAAGCGAAGATTAACTCGACGAAGAAAACGAGTCAAATTACGAAAGCGATGGAGATGGTATCTGCATCTAAGTTAAACCGTGCAGAGCAAAATGCTAAATCTTTCGTTCCGTATATGGAAAAGATTCAAGAAGTAGTAGCGAGCATTGCGCAAGGAAGCAAAGGAATTAATCATCCAATGCTAACAGCGCGTCCTGTAAAACGTACAGGATACATCGTTATTACATCTGATCGCGGACTAGCAGGTGGTTATAACAGTAACGTATTACGTACAGTAAGTAACGTAATTCGTGAACGTCATAATATGGATTCAAACCAATATTCAATTATTGCGCTTGGACGACTAGGACGTGATTACTTAAAACGTCGCGGCTTTAACATCATTGATGAAGTAGTTGGACTATCTGATCATCCATCATTTACTGATATTAAAGATCTTGCTTCTCGAGCAATTGCGATGTTCGCAGATGGTGCTTATGATGAGCTGTACATTTACTACAATCATTATGTAAGTAAAATTTCACAAGAAGTAACGGAAAATAAAATTTTACCGCTTACGGAAGTGACGTCTGACAAACCGACGACAGCTTATGAATTCGAACCTTCTGAAGAAGAAATTTTAAAAGTATTATTGCCACAATACGCAGAGAGCTTAGTGTACGGTGCATTACTAGACGGTAAAGCAAGTGAGCACGCGGCGCGTATGACAGCAATGAAGAGTGCTACAGACAACGCGATGGAAGTTATCGATTCACTTACACTTTCATTCAACCGTGCTCGTCAAGCAGCGATTACGCAAGAAATTACGGAAATCGTTGGTGGAGCAGCAGCGTTAGAATAGGCTTAAAAAGCGGAAGCGGTTCATTCAGAATGAGAGGGGGATGGAGCTTTTGACGTAGAGGCGATTTGTGCCTCGTAGGAAAAAGTGAAGCCACCGAACATTCTAACCGCTGTAGCTAGATTTAATAAAAAGCGGAAGCGGTTCTTCTAGAAGAACCGCGAAAGCTACACTAATAAAAAATAAAAGCCAACTGCTCATAGAAAGCTGGCTAATTTAAAGAAAGCTAGGAGGGAACCCGATGAATAAAGGGCGCGTTACGCAAATCATGGGTCCGGTTGTAGACGTTAAGTTTGATGGCGGAAAGCTACCAGAAATCTACAATGCCCTTACGGTACAACAAAGCAACGAAAACGGAACAAGCATTAACTTAACATTTGAAGTTGCACTTCATTTAGGTGATGACACAGTTCGTACAGTTGCAATGTCTTCCACAGACGGACTTGTTCGTGGCACAGAAGTAGAAGATACTGGTAAGGCAATTTCTGTTCCAGTTGGTGATGCAACACTTGGTCGCGTATTTAACGTATTAGGTGATGCAATTGACTTAGATGGTGAAGTTCCAGCGGATGTACGCCGTGATCCAATTCACCGTCAAGCACCTGCATTCGAAGAGTTATCTACAAAAGTAGAAATTCTTGAAACTGGTATTAAAGTAGTAGATTTACTTGCACCTTACATTAAAGGTGGTAAAATCGGTCTGTTCGGTGGTGCCGGTGTAGGTAAAACAGTATTAATTCAGGAATTAATTAACAACATCGCACAAGAGCACGGTGGTATCTCTGTATTCGCTGGTGTAGGTGAGCGTACTCGTGAGGGTAATGACTTATACCATGAAATGAGCGATTCTGGCGTAATCAAGAAAACAGCGATGGTATTCGGACAAATGAACGAGCCACCTGGAGCACGTCAGCGTGTTGCATTAACAGGTTTAACAATGGCTGAACATTTCCGTGATGAGCAAGGACAAGACGTACTATTGTTCATTGATAACATCTTCCGTTTCACGCAAGCGGGTTCTGAGGTATCTGCCCTTCTTGGTCGTATGCCATCTGCGGTAGGTTACCAACCAACTCTTGCGACAGAAATGGGTCAATTACAAGAGCGTATTACATCTACAAATAAAGGGTCTATCACGTCTATCCAAGCGGTATATGTACCAGCCGATGACTATACTGACCCAGCACCAGCTACAACGTTCGCTCACTTAGATGCAACAACAAACTTAGAGCGTCGTTTAACACAAATGGGTATTTACCCAGCGGTAGATCCATTAGCATCTACATCTCGTGCGCTTTCTCCAGAAATCGTAGGAGAAGAGCATTATGAAGTAGCACGTCAAGTACAGCAAACTCTTCAACGTTATAAAGAGCTTCAAGATATTATCGCTATCTTAGGTATGGATGAGTTATCTGAAGAAGATAAGTTAGTTGTACATCGTGCTCGTCGTATTCAATTCTTCTTATCTCAAAACTTCCACGTAGCTGAGCAGTTTACAGGTCAAAAAGGTTCTTACGTACCTGTAAAAAATACAGTTAGTGGCTTCAAAGAAATTCTAGAAGGAAAATATGATGACCTTCCAGAAGATGCATTCCGCTTAGTAGGTGGCATTGAAGAAGTTATTGAAAATGCGAAGAAAATGATGGCGTAAGGCCTTAGGAGGGACGAATTATGAAGACATTTCCAGTCAGTATTGTAACTCCTGATGGACCGGTTTACGAAAAAGAAGTAGAAATGGTAAGCGTAAAAGCAGAAAGTGGGGAAATGGGGATCTTACCGGGTCACATTCCAACTGTTGCACCACTGAAAATTAGTGCGGTTCGTTTGAAAAATGGCGGTCACACTGATTATGTAGCAGTAAGCGGTGGCTTTATCGAAGTTCGTCCAGATAAAGTAACAGTATTATCACCATCTGCTGAAGAAGCAAACCATATCGACATCCATCGTGCAAATGAAGCGAAGCGTCGTGCTGAGCAACGTATGCAAGACCAGCAAGCACATGTTGACTTTAAACGTGCAGAAATGGCATTGCAACGTGCGGTAAACCGCTTAAACGTTTCCGATATGAAGTAAAAAAATCCGTAAGGGCTCATGCCTTTACGGATTTTTTGTAAATGATAGTTTATAAATAAATTAACAAAAATAGTATAATTGTATTGATGTTTTATATACGTAGATTACATATGGCAGTTTATAAAGGAGAGGAACAAATGATTAGTGAAATGAAACAAGAAGCGTTACAGTCTTTAAAAGGTAAATGGGGACTCGGTGTTGGATCAACGATTTTGTACTACATTTTAGGTTATATTGCTTCAATGGTTACAACATTTATTTTTGCTATTCCTGGTATCATTATATTTTCAGGGGTTGCGCTTTTAACGGGTGCGTTTGAAGAAGAAACAATGTCGATAGGCACCGGTATTACTTTTGGTATACTTTATTTCATTATGATAATTTTAAGTATTACATCTTATGGTATTACATCTTATGGTTATACGAACTTATTTTTACAGATTAGTAAGGGAGAAGATGCTAAAATAGATCATTTATTTGAAGGGTTCCGCGGCTTTAAAAGAATGATAAAAACAATGTGGGCAATGCTAGCTACTATTTTGTATACAGGTACGTGGATTCCGTTAGTATTGTTAGGTTTGTTCGGATTTTTTAATAATGAAGGAAATGGAACGATGAATCCTTCACTAGTAATTGCTTTCGTTGTACTATTAATTATTTCAACTGTTGTTGTAATAGTGACTTATTTTTCATATGCAATGATTTACTATGTCATGGTAGAAAATCCAAACTACAGCGTTTCGCAAGCAATGAAACAAAGTAAGGCGATTATGAAAGGGCATAAACTTGATTTATTTCTTCTATGGCTTAGTTTTATTGGCTGGGCGATATTAGCAATTATTCCACTTGGTCTAGGCTTCCTTTGGTTATGTCCATATATAAATACAACAACGGCGCATTTCTATCGCCATATTTCAAAAGATGAATTATAGTAGGAACATGTTATACGAATACAAGTATTAAGGAGAGGAGGCTTTGTATGATTAGTGACTTAAAAGGAGAAGCGCTTGATGCGTTAGAAGGAAAATGGGGATTAGCGGTAGGGGCTACATTACTCACTTCGATTCTTATCTCAATTTGCAACTGTATTCTTACATTTTCCTTTGCGTTATTTTGGGGATGGGAAGAGGCAAGTAGCTCACTTTCAGTGAGTATTACATCAATGCTTATTATTGGTCCGATAACTTTAGGGGTTTATTATCTTGTGTTAAATGCGGTTCGTGAAGATGAGGTTCGCATCGAGCAGTTATTTAGATGGTTTACAGAAGGTAACAAATTTATAAAGTCATTTTTAGTATATTTGTTAATAAATATTTATCTTTTTTTATGGTTCTTACTCTTCATTATTCCGGGTATTATTAAATTCTTTTCGTATGCGATGACGTATTTTATTTTAAATGAGCATCCTGAGTATTCGGCGAATCAGGCAATTACAGAAAGTCGTCGTATGATGAACGGTCATAAAATGGAATATTTTGTAATATGTTTAAGTTTCATTGGCTGGTTTTTACTGAGTTTGATTACGTTAGGAATTGGTTTCTTATGGCTGGCGCCCTATTTTTATACAACAAAAGCAGCGTTTTATGAAGAGATTTCAGAGGATTATTATAGAAAAGAAAGTCCTATATTATAAAAAACACCCAGCGAACTAATTGTTCATGCTGGGTGTTTTTTGTAGAAATTTAATATATTCTTTGTTGCTAAGTGGTTTGCTGAAGTAGTAGCCTTGCATATACCGACAGTTATTATCTCGTAAAAACTTGAGTTGTTCTATTGTTTCAATTCCCTCGGCAACGACTGAAAGATTTAATGTATTGGCGAGAGATAAAATAGTTGAAACGATGGCTTTTTCTTCGTCTCTATGATCTGCTAGTTGTGTAAATTCTTTCGGTATCTTTAATGTTTCAATTGGGAAGAGTGATAAATAGGCGAGAGATGAATAACCGGTACCGAAGTCATCAATTGATGTTTGAATACCGTGCTCTTTTAATTGCTTAAGCCTCAATAATGTTTCTTTTTCATCTATCATCGCAATGCGTTCTGTTAATTCCAGTGTTAAATATTTAGGGTCTACATTTATTTCTGTTAGTATGTTTAAAATATTCTCGACTAAATTATCTTGTTGGAATTCTGTCGCTGATAAATTAACGCTCATTTTTAAATTGGTATAGCCAAGGCTATGCCATATTTTTAGTTGCTGGCAAGATTCTTTTAACATCCAGTGACCAAGTGGGATTACTTGTGGGGTCTCTTCCACAATTGGAATGAACTCACAAGGTGAAATGTTACCTAGGAGCGGATGATTCCAGCGTATTAATGCTTCGGCACCAATTATTTTCTTCGTTGAAATATCAACTTGTGGTTGATAGACAATAAAGAATTCATTATTCACTAGAGCAAGTGGGAAATCTTTTTCAATTCGTGCTTGACGTTCCATTTTCTTATATAGTTCTTTTGTATAGATGGAACTGCCATTTTTTCCTTTGTTTTTTGTTTCATACATTGCCATGTCGGCATGCTGTAAAATGGACATTGAATCTTCACCAGCTTCTGGATATATAGCAATACCTATACTTGGTGAGATTTGTAGATGGTGATTTTCGATTTCAAATGGATCGTTAATTGCCCTTACAATCATATTTGCTATTTCTTGTACTTCATCATCTTTTTCATAATTTTCTATAAGGATTGTAAATTCATCTCCAGCAAGTCGAGCTAGTTTCATATTTGGTCTCGAAATTTGCACAAGTCTTTTTGCTACCGCAATTAAAAGAAGATCCCCAATCCTATGCCCAAGCGTATCATTAATAACTTTAAAACGATCGAGATCAAGAAACATTACAGCAAAAGGAATTTGAACTGTCTTTGCTTTGGTAATCGCTTCTTCTAGTTGCTGATGAAAGGCGCGGCGATTGGAAAGTTCAGTTAAAGTATCATGATAGGCTAAGAAATTAATTTGTTCTTGCTGTTCTTTACTTTCTGTAATGTCTTTAATCATCAAATAAATTCCTGGAATACGTTCCTTTAAAATAATGGGTACAGCTGTAACGTTTAAATAATAAATATCTCTATTTTTATGATAAGCCTTTATTTCCATAGAAATAGAGTTACCTTGTTTTACGTGATGAAAAGCATTAATTATTTTCTCTAAATCTTCTTCGTATACAAGTGAGTAGTAAGGTTGATGCAATAATTCATTTGTTTGATAACCAAGTAACGTAGTACCTGCATTGTTTACATTTAGAAAATTACCATGCAAATCTAATGTGAAGATTGGATCTGGATGATGTTCATATAAAGACTTAAACATTTGCTGACTTCGATATAATTCATTTTTTTGCTCTACTAAATCTTCTGTGCGTACTTCGATTTGCTTCTCTAGTTCTAGATTAAATTGCATTTGCGCTAGTAGTAGTAATTTATTTTGTCTCCGTACTAAAATATGGCGTATGAGGACGAAGAAAAAGGTGAGCATAAGTCCCATTACTAAAACGGGTGCAAAAACGTGCTCTACTAATATAAAGACACTTAGCGCGACAACTGAAATATATGGTAATGACAAACGGATTGTTTCACCTAGTTGAGGTGTTAATAGTACTTGTTCGTCCCGTTCTACTTGCTTTGTGTGAAGCACGCAAGCAAGTGTTATCATAATTAATACAACTTGGTAAAAGGGCAAAACAGTGAACATAGAGTACTCAGGCATAAAATATTTTATAAAAGCATATATCACATCCGTAGTAGCGTACAAAATTAAAGAGCTACCAAGAATGGAAGCAACTTGTTTTGATAAAAATGATAAAGGCCGAAATAAAAGATTAATTCCTATTAAGAGAAATAATAAGTCTGCCATTGGATACGTAAGTTGAACAAATATATCTATATATGAAGTTGTAAATATATAGATTGTTCGTTCGATAAGAAGGTAGTAGCTTAAAGTAAATTGTGCAGTGACGATAATACAAATATCACATAGTGTAAAGAGCTGTTCCCATACATTTCGGTTATAAAGAATTTTGTATAGAAAAGCGGATGCAAAGCTAATTAAAAATAATAAATAAAAAAAGTCGGACGGATCAACAAATGTATAAAAATCGTTCAAAATTAAACGTTGATAAGCGACGATAATATCACCAATTAAATAAGAAAAAACACCTATTGTTAATAGTGTCCAAAAAGGGTGAGCTGATCCTTTTTTTACAGATGAAAAATAGAGTAAATAACTACAAACAATGATATCAATTGAAATAGTAGTAATACTCGTCGTGATTTGGAATGGAAGTGAGTATTCAGACCAAAAGGATAATACGACATAGTGAATCATAAGATATAAAAGCAAAATGCTCATAAGGATACTTACGTGTGTTTGTTTTTTCATTCAATTCACCTACGATATAGATGCGTATAAATCATCTTTTCTTTCGTATTTTATGTTTTACTTGAGAAGATTGTTTGAGAAATATATGCGATTTCTATGTTTTATTTTACACATTTATGGTGAATTGTAAAAATACAATAAGTGCTAAATTTGTATTAATTATTGTTTCTGTTCCCAATATATCGACATCGGAATTTGAAGTTTGCTATAATGATGAAAATAGTTGTATTATTTAGAAAAATTTAAAAATAATAAATGATGCAGGTAAGACATATCGTTTACTAAGTGAACTTGTTCTTAATTTAGGGGGGGGAGGGTTTCACAATGGCAAGTGTATATGAAAATAGTTATATGATTGTTGCTATTTTCTTGCTAGTAGGCATATTGCTGCCCATAGTGGCTCTTACATTAGGAAAGCTGCTGCGACCACATAAACCAAATGCAGCAAAGGAAACGACATATGAAAGCGGGATTGAGCCTTATCATGATGCAAATATTCGTTTTCATGCTCGTTATTATATTTTTGCATTATTGTTCGTTATTTTTGATGTAGAGACTTTATTTTTATATTCGTGGGCTGTTGCATATGACAAGCTTGGATTGTTCGCGCTTATTGAGATGCTAATTTTTGTTGTAATGTTGTTAGTTGGCTTAGCCTATGCTTGGAAAAAGAAGGTGTTACAATGGCTATAAATTTTGAAGAATTGCACCCACAGGAACGAGCGGAGTTAGAAAGGAATATTTTTTTCACTACATTGGAACAGATGAAGGGATGGGCACGAAGTAATTCCTTATGGCCGATGACATTTGGACTGGCATGTTGTGCAATTGAAATGATGGGAGTTGGATCGTCTCATTATGATTTAGATCGATTTGGTTCATTCTTTCGAACCTCACCAAGGCAATCAGATGTCATGATTGTCTCAGGGACCGTAACGAAAAAAATGGCTCCTATTGTACGGCGTTTATATGATCAAATGCCAGAGCCGAAGTGGGTTATTGCGATGGGGTCTTGTGCTACAGCGGGTGGCCCATATGTGAATTCGTACGCGGTTGTGAAGGGAGTAGACCAAATTGTACCTGTAGATGTGTATATCCCCGGTTGTCCTCCTAATCCGGCAGCGTTGATTTATGGAATTAATAAATTGAAAGAGAAGATTCGTTACGAAGCAAAGACAGGGAAGCAGGTGACGAATAAATGAGTGACCTAAATAAAAACTTAGAAGATATGAAAAGAGAAGCGGCCAGACATGCGAAAGAAGAGGCGCGAAAACGTCTTGCAGCAAAGCATGAGGCAGAAATGTCTAATCTTGAGGTACAAGGTCGAGAAAAAGAGAAAGCGCTACCAAAAAGAGATGGAATTGATATAGAAGCGAAGGCAAAAGCAGCGGCGGCAGCGTTAGCGAAGCAGAAGAGAGAAGGAAGCGAAGAGGAATCGGAAGAAGAGAAAGCAAAAGTGAAGGCAAAAGCGAAAGCAGCCGCACTTGCGAAGCAGAAGAGAGAAGGAAGTGTGGAGGGAACAGAAGAAGAGAAAGAGAAAGCGAAGGCAAAAGCAGTGGCGGCCGCAAAAGCGAAAGCAGCCGCACTTGCGAAGCAGAAGAGAGAAGGAAGTGTGAAGGGAACAGAAGAAGAGAAAGAGAAAGCGAAGGCAAAAGCAGTGGCGGCCGCAAAAGCGAAAGCAGCCGCACTTGCAAAGCAGAAAACATTAGGAGATGGTGGGAATCCTGAAGATGAAAAGGTAAAGGCAATTGCAGCAGCCAAGGCGAAGGCAGCGGCGATAGCCGCAGCAAAAGCCAAAGGGGCTGTAAGTAAAAAAGAAGAAGAGCCAAAGCAGGTGGAACCATCATTAAATGAACCGTATTTAAATAAATATATAGAAGTTATTAAGGAGAAAGTGGGTGAAGATTCATTAATAGATTCCTATATTAATAAGCTTTCAAAAGATGTTCCAACTCTTGTAGTTGAGCCAGGGAAATACTATGAAGTGATGGAGTTATTGCGGTTTCATGAGAGCCTCGCTTTTGATTATATGTCAGAGCTTCATGCAACTGATTTTGTTACACATATAGAAGTATATGTTCATCTGTTTTCATACGGAAAGAAACAATCTGTAGCAGTGAAGGTGAAGGTGGACCGGGAAGCACCGCAAGTGGCATCGGTTACGCCGCTTTGGAAGGGAGCGGATTGGCCGGAGCGTGAAGCGTATGACCTACTTGGTACCGTATTTACAGGACACCCTAATTTAACACGTATTTTAATGCCGGATGATTGGGTAGGGTATCCGCTTCGGAAAGATTATGAACCGTTTGATGTGGAGGTGTAGCTATGATCCGGACAGAAGAAATGCTTTTAAATGTAGGGCCGCAGCATCCGAGTACACACGGTGTATTTCGACTTGTGATTAAAATCGATGGTGAGATTATTAAAGAAGCTACACCGGTCATTGGATATTTACACCGCGGGACGGAAAAGATCGCGGAGAGTTTGCAGTATACACAGATTATTCCTTATACAGACCGAATGGACTATTTATCAGCGATGACGAATAACTACGTAATTTGCCACGCTGTTGAAACGATGATGGGAATTGAAATCCCAGAGCGAGCGGAATATTTGCGGGTGCTTGCGATGGAACTTGGCAGAGTCGCGAGTCATCTCGTTTGGTGGGGGACGAATCTTCTTGATATTGGTGCGGTTAGTCCTTTTTTATACGCGTTTCGTGAGAGGGAAATGATCATAAATTTATTAAACGAATTATGCGGCGCAAGGCTTACCTTTAACTACATGAGAGTAGGTGGTGTGAAGTGGGATGCACCGGATGGTTGGATTGAAAAGGTAGAAGAATTTGTGCCGTATATGAGGGAGCAATTAAAAGGGTATCACGATCTTGTAAGTGGAAATGAAATTTTCTTGAATCGTGTGAAAGACGTTGGTATATATAGCGCGGAAGATGCGATTTCTTATTCTTTGAGCGGAGCAAACTTACGCTGCACTGGGGTGAATTGGGATCTTCGTAAAGATGAGCCATATTCTATTTATAATCACTTTGATTTTGATGTGCCGGTTGGAAGTAAGGGGGATGCTTGGGATCGTTACGTTTGCAGGATGCAAGAGATTGAGGAATCTTTAAAAATTATTGAGCAGGCAGCTGGGCAGTTTCCGAAAGAGGGAGCTGTAATGGCGAAAGTACCGAAAATTATTAAAGTGCCTAAAGGAGAGGCATTCGTCCGCATAGAGTCACCGCGCGGGGAAATTGGCTGTTATATTGCTAGCGACGGGAAGAAAGAGCCATATCGCTTAAAATTCCGCAGACCATCTTTTTATAACTTGCAAATTTTACCTAAGTTGTTGAAAGGTGAAAATATCGCCAATTTAATTACGATTTTAGGTGGGGTTGATATTGTGCTTGGGGAGGTTGATGGCTAATGATTGAGTCTCTCTTACAGTCGCCTTCGGGTTGGACGAATTTCTTCATTTTTTTCGGATTAGCGGTACTACTATTATTCGCCGTCCTTGGCTTCGTTACATATGGCATTTTAGCAGAGCGGAAAGTGATGGGCTTTATGCAAGGACGAATTGGGCCAAACCAAGTTGGGGGACGTTTCGGTTTGCTTCAAACGGTAGCGGATGTTTTGAAGCTTTTATTAAAAGAAGATAGCATTCCGAAGGCTGCGGATAAACCGTTATTTATATTAGCTCCCGTTATCGCATTTGCACCAGCATTCATGGTACTTGCTGTGATTCCCTTTACTGATAAATTCCAGTTTGCTGATATTGGCGTCGGTCTTCTTTATTATATTGCTGTCTCTGGAATTACGACGATTGGTGTTGTAACAGGAGGATGGGCATCGAATAATAAATATTCCCTTCTAGGCGGGATGCGCGCGGCGGCGCAAATGATTTCTTATGAGATTCCTCTTGTGATGAGTGTAATTGGTGTCGTCTTATTAGCTGGTAGTCTGAACTTAAACGAGATTGTAGCGGCGCAGGAGAAGGTGTGGTACATTTTCGCACAGCCGATTGGCTTTGTTATTTTCTTAATCGCAGCAGTTGCGGAGCTGAACAGGACGCCGTTTGATTTACCAGAAGCAGAATCGGAGCTTGTTTCTGGATATCATACGGAATACTCAGGGTTCCGCTGGGCATTCTTTATGCTTTCTGAGTACGTATATTTTTTCGGAATGGCTTCCTTAATTACAGTACTCTTTTTAGGCGGATGGAATCCAGTTATGTTCCTTGGTTTTATTCCCGGTGCTGTATGGTTCGCTCTGAAATTTAGTAGTGTTGTTTTTCTCTTAATTTGGTTCCGTGTCACGTTTCCGCGTATAAGAGGCGATCAGTTAATGGAATTTGGATGGAAAGTATTATTACCAATCGCACTTGCGAATATTTTCTTAACGGCATTGATTAAGGAGTTATTCTTCTAATCTATGAGGGAGGTGCCAGTAAGATATGAAAGGGCTATTTAAAGGATTAAAATATACGCTTAGTAATTTGAGTAAGAAAAAGGTGACATATGATTATCCGAATCAACCGTTGCCACTGCCGGATCGCTTTCGAGGAATTCAAAAATTTTATCCGGAAAAGTGCATCGTTTGTAATCAGTGCTCTAATATTTGTCCGACAGATTGTATCCAGTTAACGGGAAAGAAGCATCCAGATCCTACGAAGAAAGGAAAGATTATCGACACGTACGATATTAATTTTGAAATTTGTATTCTTTGCGATTTGTGTACGGAAGTTTGTCCGACAGAGGCAATTGTTATGACGAATAACTTTGAATTGGCAGAGTATACACGTGATGATTTATTCAAAAATTTGCAGTGGCTAGATGAAAACGACGAGAACGTCAGAAAGGAGAATAAAGCATGAATGGCGAGTTTGTAGCGTTCTTTGTATTATCCTTATCGGCGATTATCGGTAGTATTCTCATGCTGAACTTGACGAAAGTGATGCATATGATGCTAGCTCTTGTACTTACGTTTCTTAGTATTGCTGGCTTGTACTTCCTCTTATCAGCTGAATTTATTGGTGTCGCGCAAATTTTGCTTTACTCAGGTGCGATTACGATTATTATGATTTTTGGAATTATGTTAACGAAGCATGATGCTGAATCAGAATCTCGCCTTAGTCTTCGGAAATGGATCGTCTTCTTCGCGGTTACAGCTGTTGGCGCGGTACTATACTTCGCGGTTAATAATATCGACTTTTCAAACCAAAGCACACAAGGAAGTTTACCACTCCATGAACAAAACACACTCCAAATCGGTACACTCTTGTATTCGAAATATATTATTCCATTTGAATTAACATCTGTCATTTTACTCGTTGCACTTGTCGGAGCGATTGTGCTTGCGAAGAAGGATGAGAAAGAAGGGGATTCCCATGAGTAGTATTCCAGCTTCCGCATATTTAACACTTGCTATCATTTTGTTTTGCATCGGATTATTTGGGGCTTTAACAAAGCGGAATACAATTATTGTTTTAATTTGTATTGAACTTATGTTGAATGCGGCCAATTTAAATTTAGTAGCGTTTAGTAAATTAGGATTTTTTCCGAATTTAACAGGGCAAATTTTTTCGCTGTTTACGATGTCCGTTGCGGCAGCGGAAGCGGCGGTTGGACTTGCAATTTTGATTGCCTTCTACCGCAATCGTACTACTGTTAATGTGGATGAAATGGATACGCTGAAAGGTTAGCATTGTGACCGAAAAGGGGGAAGGAAACAATGATTAATTATGCATGGCTCATACCGCTTTTCCCGCTTATCTCATTTTTATTACTTATTATGTTCGGGAAGAAATTCAGAGAAGCAAGTAGTGTACTTGGCATCTTTTTCACATTTCTTTCCTTTGTGGGTGCGGTGATTGTATTAATAGAACGATTTTCGTCGGTAGCAGTGAAGCGTGAGTGGGTATGGCTAACGGTTAGTGATATAGATATATCATTTGGCTTTGAAGTTAATGCGCTAGGAGCTTTAATGCTCTTTATTGTGACACTTGTGAGCTTTCTTGTACATGTGTATTCGAAGGGATATATGAAGGGTGATGCAAGGTTACCGATCTTTTATGCATATTTAGAGCTCTTTACATTTGCGATGCTTGGGCTTGTTATCTCAACGAATTTATTACAGCTTTATATATTTTGGGAGCTAGTCGGTCTCGGCTCGTTTTTGCTGATTGGTTTTTACTTTTTTAAAGAGGAAGCGAAGGCGGCGGCAAAAAAAGCTTTTATTATGACACGTATCGGAGATGTCGGTTTATTTGTTGGGATGATTTTACTTTTTTGGCAGGCTGGCAGTTTTGAGTACGAGGCGATTTTTAAAGCGATGCATACGGGAGAACTGTCGCCTTCCATGATTACACTTACGGCAATTTTAATCTTTATCGGTGCGATGGGAAAGTCGGGGCAGTTTCCACTGCATACGTGGTTACCAGATGCGATGGAAGGGCCCACTCCTGTATCGGCACTCATCCATGCGGCCACGATGGTTGCAGCCGGTGTTTATTTAGTAGCGACAATGTTCCCATTATTTTCAGCGAGTCCTGTAGCGATGCAAACAGTGGCGATTGTCGGCGCTTTTACGGCAATCTTTGCTGCATCTATCGGCCTTGTACAAACGGATATAAAGAGGGTACTTGCTTATTCAACGGTTAGCCAACTCGGGTATATGATGCTTGCACTTGGCTCTGCAGGCTACGTGGCAGGTATCTTTCACTTAACGACACATGCGTTCTTTAAGGCACTACTTTTCTTGGCGGCAGGAAGCGTAATTCATGCAGTGCATACGCAAAACATAAATAAAATGGGCGGCCTCGGGAAGAAGATGAAAGTGACAGGTTTTCTTTTCTTAATTGGTACGTTTGCTATTAGTGGTGTTCCGCTGTTCTCAGGTTTTTTTAGTAAGGATGAAATTTTGGCAGCGGCGTGGATGCATGGAAATTATATTTTATTCGTTTTAGCGGTAATTGCTGCATTTTTAACAGCGTTCTACATGTTTCGGTTATATTTCCTTGTTTTTACAGGAGAAGCGAAGACAGAGGAGGACGTGCACGAGTCTCCTCGTATTATGACTTACCCGATGATTGTCCTCGGTGTTCTTGCAGTAGTGGCTGGTTATATAAATACCCCGTGGTTTGGGACATTTCTTGGGGATTGGCTCACAAAGGATGTAGGGTTCAAAACAGAAGCGGTACATGGACCGATTTGGATTATGGTCGTTGCAACGATCGTTTCATTTGGGGGTATTCTTCTTGCATATCTTATATATGGAAAAAGGTCTATCTCTAGAGATTGGGCTGGTGGAGAAGAAACAACTCTGCATAGTCTTTTGAAGCGAAAATATTACGTAGACGAAATATACAATGTAACTGTGCTTCCTCTTACGAAAGGGATCGCTCATGTGCTTCGCTTATTTGAAGTATACGTTGTAGAAGGGGTTGCTAAATTAGCTGCAAGCTGTGTTAAAGGGATGAGTAGTATAGGTTCGAAATTTCAAAATGGGAATGTACAAGTATATGGAACTGTGACGGCAGTTTCTTTAGCTGCATTAGTTGTCATTCTGTTATATACAGGGGGGTATTGGCAATGAATGGATTACTACTATCGTTCTTCATTTTCTCCCCACTTTTAGGGATCCTCTTACTTTTGTTAACCCCGAAAAAAGAATCACGTACGGTGCAAGCACTCGGTTTATTTGGAACAGTAATTCCCTTTGGAATCGCTATTGTCCTCGCTAGTACATACGTATCTGGAAAGAGTTTATCCATATTTGCAGAAAAGGTGAACTGGATCCAATTTGGGAATTTTCAAGGGGGAGATAAAAAGTTGTTTACCATTTATTACGAGCTCGGAATCGATGGGCTTTCACTTGTGATGATGGTACTTACAGCTCTTTTAGGACTATTTGCAGCAATTGCAGCGTTTTCGATCCGGAAGAATATAAAAGGATTTTACATGCTATTGCTTATGCTTGAAATAGGGATGCTCGGTGTCTTTGCTGCCGAAAATTTATTTCTATTCTTTATCTTCTTTGAAATTACGTTACCACCAATGTTTTTACTTATTGGTAAGTGGGGGAAACTGTCGAGTGAGAAATCTGCATATAGTTATTTAATATATAACGGTATTGGTTCAGCAATTCTGCTCATCGTATTTTCCATCCTTTTTGCAAAAGTAGGTACGACGAATATTGCAGAGCTTAAAAATATTTTAACAGGAGTAGATCCAGCGGCCTCAAACGTTGTTCCAAGTAGTTTGCAACTCGGTTTGTTTGTAGCACTTATGATTGCCTTTGCAATTAAATTGCCAGTTTTCCCGCTTCATCGCTGGATGGTAAATGTACACGTAGAAGCTCATCCGGCGGTAGTTATGCTTCATGCGGGGGTATTATTGAAAATCGGTGCGTACGGTATTATACGCTTCGGAAAAGGGCTATTCCCGGAGTGTTTTCGGGAATTCGCGATGCTACTCGCTATTTTAGGTGTAATCAATTTACTGTACGGTGCTTTTCTTGCACTCATTCAAACGGATTTCAGAAAGGTACTTGCCTATTCTAGTATTTCACATATGGGAATTGTTTTAATGGGGCTTGCAGCACTGAATGCAGCAGGTATACAAGGAGCTTTGTTCCAAGTTGTTTCTCACGGTTTAATTGCAGCGTTATTATTCTTTTTGCTCGGTATGATTGAAGAGCGCTTTGGTACATCTAATATTACGGATCTTGGAGGGCTCGCGAAAAGCGTTCCAGTGCTTAGCGGTTTTTTATTGGCGGGAAGCATGGCATCTCTTGGTTTGCCTGGGATGTCAGGGTTTGTTAGCGAATTCCTTGCATTTCTCGGCTTATTCCAAGGCCAACCAATCATCGCGGCCGTCGGTGTGCTTGGCATCATTTTAACCGCTGTATATGTATTACGGGCAACACTTCAAGTGACATTTGGGAAGCGAGAATGGGAAGGAAAGCGGGATATATACGGGTGGGAATACGTTCCGGTTGTTTTACTCATTTTATGTATTGTTGCAATTGGAGTAATGCCAGATTTGCTTGGAGATCCGCTTCAAAATACATTGAGAACATTGGGGGTGAAGTAGGATGGATATGAATACATTGCTTAGTTTACCTTGGCATTTAATGGTGCCAGAATTCATTGTTCTTGGGGCAGCCATCCTTCTCTCTCTGCTCGATTTGTTTTTCAAGATAGACCGGCGCTATGTAGCGGTTGGAGCAGTAGGTGCTGTCACCTTATCATTGGTATCGTTAATTATGTTATATAGTGAACCATTAGGTGATATTTTAAGCGGTTCTTTCATACTAGACGGATTTTCTAAAGGTTTTAAAACATTGTTATTGCTTGGAACTGCCCTTGTCTTATGTATGGCAATGAGCGATGACAAAAAAGAGCCCATTCAAGATAAAGGAGAATATTATTATTTATTTTTAATGGCGCTTCTTGGTGCGATGTTTATGGCTTCTAGTGTCGATTTCATTACACTCTTTGTTGGGCTGGAACTTCTGTCGCTTTCTTCTTATATTTTAGTCGGAATTCGAAAAAGAAACCTTGCTTCAAATGAAGCAGCAATGAAGTATGTAATTAATGGAGGAATTGGAACAGCAATTACACTTTTTGGATTCAGTTATTTATATGGAATTACAGGGTCAACGAATATAAGTAATATGCAGTCGGTACTTACGCAAGAATTAGCTGGTGGTATTCAATTATTGTTGGCACTCGCGTTTTTACTGTTACTTGTTGGTTTATCATTTAAAATTGCAACGGTACCATTTCATATGTGGGCACCAGATGTGTATGAGGGGGCAGCGACATCGGTAACTGCATTTCTCGGGACGATTTCTAAAATCGCCGGTTTTCTTCTCATTATCCGGTTATTCTTCATGGTCTTTGGAAGCGTGAAGATTCGAGGGGAAGCACAGTCATTGTTCGAACATATGAGTATATATATTGCAGTGTTAGCGGGCATTACGATGATAATTGGGAATGTAGTGGCATTAAAGCAATACAATGTGAAGCGATTATTTGCATATTCAGGGATAGCACATGCAGGGTATTTACTCGTTCCTATCGTAGCATTATCACCATTTATGCTTGATAGTATGTGGTTTTACATGCTTGCTTATTTGCTTATGAATATAGGCTCATTCGCAATCATTCACGGATTAATCTTGCACAGCAAGAAAGAAAATATAACGATATTTGCGGGTTTATACAAACGATCACCCTTTATAGCGGTCATGATGACAATTTTCATTTTATCTTTAGCTGGAATTCCAGGGACAGCTGGTTTTATCGGTAAGATAAATATTTTCTTAGGGGCATTCGCTGTAGAGCCGGCTCATTACGTATTAGCTTCTATTATGATGGGAACGACAGTTATCTCGTTTGTATATTATTTCCGGATTTTACAACAGATGTTCTTTCGCACAGGAGACGAAGAGGAAATCTTACATTTTCCGATTAATTTAAAAATTGTAATTAGCTTTTGTGCAATTTCCATCGTAATACTGGGAATTTTGCCAATGGTCGGTTACAATGTCTTTTATGATATTTTCCATTAATGAAAGATTTCTTCTTCTCTGGGAACGTGGTACAATAGTGAAAATAAAAAGTGTAGAGATGTTACTCTACGCTTTTTATTGTGGAGTAATAATAAAAAAGGAGTACTCACGGTACATGACCTTTAGTGCGAAAGTGCGGAGGGAATTTATAGTGCCTATTTGAGTGTGAAAAAGTGTGGTTTCCATTTAGGTGGAATCGTTTCTGAATCCTAAGTCATGGTAAGCCAAGCGAAAAAGGGGTCGATTTTTTGGCACAACTTTTAGGGCAACAAGCACTGATTGCAATTGTTTCGCATTTATTGTTTATTACCATTACGTGGTGGGCCTTACAAGGTATTCACATTGAACGCCTAATGAAGTCTGGAAAAGTATTGCAAACACGGGTGTTACTCATTCTTGTTACGATTGCCATTGGTACATCTGTGAGCAACTTTTTTCTTGATTATTTAGGCTATTCGAAGAGTTTAACGTATTTAGTAAAGTAAGTGTATAGAACCTCATATCTCCGTTAACAATGGGGATAGGAGGGGATGAAATTGAAAAGGTTACAAACAATTCTTATTGTTGTCATAAGCGTTGTCGTATTCTTGGTCGGGTATAAAGAGATAAAGCCCGTAAGTGATGAACAAAAAATGGAGAGCATGATTGCAGCTTTGGAGAAAAATGGAGCAAAAGTGGAGCGGTGGTCATGGTTAGCACGAGAAACAAGAACCATTTCTAATATACATACGTTTCAAAAGTTGTTAAACGATGTGAAGGAAAAAGCAAATATCCAAAAATGGGAGTTAGAAGAGTCTCAAGATGGATATAAAGCTACAGCATACAAAAAATTTTCTTCTCATGAAGAACGAGTAGTAGTAACTTGGAGTAAGGAAAATACTAAAGAAAACACTTTCATTATCTTTGAAGTGAGTGGGGCGAAATGGGACCCGGAAAACATTCGGAAAATGGATGCAATTTTTAGTACAAAACCTATAATTTACACTTGTGTTGAAGGTGTACTGGATGATAAGATTGAAGGTGTTTTGCAAAATAAAACCAATCAGGTTTTGAAGGATCTTTCAGCAAGAGCGATCGAAGAGATAGAAGAAAGAGCATTTGTGTCAGTCTCCGCATATAATAAAAAGTGGAATGACGCTCTTTCAACAAATAGAGAGAAAATTAATGTGCAAATAGCAATACGTTCTACAGACAACAAAGACACAATTGTGGTTGGCACACCGATCATAACTTCTGAGTATTAAATGAATAGATATTGAATAAAGGACACGGAGGGGAATAAATTGGAAAAAATCATCGTCCGTGGCGGAAAGCGGTTGAACGGCACAGTGCGTGTTGAGGGCGCAAAAAATGCTGTATTACCTATAATCGCTGCAGCCCTATTAGCGAGTGATGGAAAGAATGTACTATCTGAAGTACCAGTATTGTCTGATGTATACACTATTAACGAGGTATTACGTCATTTAAATGCTGAAGTCGTATTTGAAAATAACCAAGTAACAATCGATTCTTCTAAAGAATTAAACATCGAAGCACCATTTGAATATGTACGTAAAATGCGTGCATCTGTTCAAGTAATGGGGCCATTATTAGCACGTAACGGTCGTGCTCGTATTGCACTTCCTGGTGGATGTGCAATTGGTTCACGTCCAATTGATCAACATTTAAAAGGCTTCGAAGCAATGGGAGCGAAAGTAAAAGTTGGTAACGGATTTGTTGAAGCATATGTAGATGGAGAACTAAAAGGTGCGAAAATTTACTTAGACTTCCCAAGTGTGGGCGCTACAGAAAATATTATGTCTGCTGCTACATTAGCAAAAGGGACAACAATCCTTGAAAACGCAGCGAAAGAGCCAGAAATCGTTGACTTAGCTAACTTCTTAAATGCAATGGGAGCGAAAGTACGCGGAGCTGGAACTGGAACGATTCGTATCGAGGGTGTTGATAAATTATATGGTGCAAACCATTCTATTATTCCTGATCGTATCGAAGCAGGAACATTCATGGTTGCAGCAGCAATTACAGGTGGAGACATCTTAATTGAAAATGCTGTGCCAGAACATTTACGCTCTATTACAGCGAAAATGGAAGAAATGGGTGTTCAAGTTATTGAGGAAAATGAAGGTGTACGTGTTATCGGCCCAAGTAAGTTAAAAGCCGTTGATATTAAAACTATGCCTCATCCAGGATTCCCAACAGATATGCAATCACAAATGATGGCATTATTATTACATGCTGACGGAACAAGCATGATTACAGAAACGGTATTCGAAAACCGCTTTATGCACGTTGAAGAATTCCGCCGTATGAATGCTGATATTAAAATTGAAGGTCGCTCTGTTATTATGAATGGCCCGAATAACCTGCAAGGCGCAGAAGTAGCAGCAACTGATTTACGTGCTGCAGCTGCTTTAATCTTAGCTGGTTTAGTATCAGAAGGTTACACGCGTGTAACAGAACTAAAGCATCTTGATCGTGGATATGTAAACTTCCATGAGAAATTAGCTGCATTAGGTGCAACGATTGAACGTATAAATGAAAAAGTAGAAGAAGTGAAAGAACAAGAAGTTTCTGATCTTCACGCTTAAGTGATATAGTCTCTATGTCTTTTGACATAGAGGCTATTTTTTTACTATTACTGTTATAGTCAATAAATTTCATACTTATGCACGTCTTGGTGAAAATATTTAGAAAATTTTTGTTTTATGTTTCTTATGAAGAACTTCCCCCGAGTATGTTCTAAAAGTGAGTCATGTTCCATAAGAATGAAATGAATCCAATTTTATCCCACTATTTGCGGGCTAAAGATTTCGTGAAAACACCCGTAAATGCAAAGTTGGTTCAACTTATAATTAAAGTTTCACTTCATATCGGGGGAATAAGATGAAAATTTCAAAGCCACTTTGCATAACAATGGCGCTTTTAATAGCGCTCGTTATCATTGTACCAGCCGTACTTGTCATTCCGTTTGCAAAAGCGAAGGTAAACGTGAGCGAGCCTTCTAAAAATCCTCCAGCTATGCAGAGCGTACCAGCTCCAGGGAAGGTGAATACAGCGGTTCAGGTTGCTGTATTCCGTGATAAGCAGAAGAAGGTAGAAACGTTGCCTATGGAAGAGTATGTGACAGGTGTAGTAGCTTCTGAGATGAACGTCAGCTTCGAAGTAGAGGCATTAAAGGCACAGGCATTAGCGGCGAGGACATTCGTTGTACAGCGTATGCTAAGCGGAAGTAAGAAAGATAATGCGGATGTGACAGATACGGTCAAGGATCAAGTGTATAAAAGTAAAGACGAGTTAAAGAAGCAGTGGGGCAGTAACTATGAAAATAATTTAAAGAAGATTGAGGAAGCAGTATCTAAAACAGCCGGACAAGTTTTAACGTATGAGGGGAATCCGATTACGGCACAGTTTTTCTCAACGAGCAATGGTTATACAGAAAATGCAGCTGATTATTGGGGAAGTGATTATCCGTACTTAAAGAGTGTAGATAGCCCTTGGGATCAAGCATCTCCGAAATTTACGAGTGAACAAACGTTTACTGTAGCTGATTTTCAAAAACGTCTCGGTGTGAAAGTACTCGCAAACGGAAAGGTTGGTAATATTAAAGACCGCACAGAGGGAAAACGTGTAAAGGATGTAGAGTTTCAAGGTAAAACATTAACAGGAAAAGAAGTACGTGAGAAACTGGATTTACGCTCTTCTGATTTCGCGTGGAAACAACAAGGAAATAACATTATCGTCACAACAAAAGGGTTCGGTCACGGCGTTGGAATGAGCCAATACGGTGCAAATGGAATGGCGAAAGAAGGAAAAGCATACACAGATATTGTTGCTCATTACTATAAAGGTGTCGAAATAAAAACGATGAACGATTACGAAGGAAAACTAATGGTGAAGAGATAGGCATCAAGGTATCCTGATGCCTTTTTTTATTGGAATATCGACCTATCAACAAGGTTCGCTATTTGAAAGGCGCTAATTTAAATTAGCGCCTTTTCATTATGTTTTAAATACCGTAATTTTCCATTAATTGTTTGGTATAATAAGATAAAAAATATTTGGGGGAGACAAAATGGCGTTACTGGAGTTAAAACAGTTGGGGAAGACGAATCAGTTACCAGTTATTGAACTAGGAATTGATAAAGGACAATGTGTTGTATTACAGTGTAATAATCATATTGCCAAAGTTTTGCACCGTATTATTATCGGTGAAGAAGAAGCTTCTTCCGGAAATGTTTTATTTGAAGGAGAAGCGATTGGAAAGAAGATGTATTCGCGAATTGGTTTTTGTTTTTTGAAAGATGAAGCATACGACCGATTGAAAGTAAAAGAGTACTTTTCTTTTATATCAGGATTGTATGAATCAAATATGAGTATAGAAGAAGTAGTACAATATGTCGGCCTCCTAGATAAGTTAAACGTTAAAATAGAAAAACTATCATTTTCTGAAAAACGCCGTCTTCATATTGGCAGGGTCATAATTCATAACCCAGATTTAATCATATTAGAAGAGCCGGAACAAAACGTAGATATAGAGAGTACGATTATTATTCGAAAAGCGATTATGAAGATGAAAGAACAAGGGAAGGCAATCTTTATTACATCATCGTTTTTATCGGATGCACTTTCTTTAACAGAGGATGTATACATATTGAATCAAGATGGTGTGAAAAAAATAGAAATTGAGCGGGAAGAAATTGAAAAAGTCGATGAAGAAAAAGTAGTACAAATGATTCCACAAATGAAACTTGAAAGAATACCAGCGAAAGTAAATGACAAAATCATTTTGCTCGATCCGATGGAGATTCATTTCATTGAAACGCAAAATGGGGTGACGCATATTCATGTGCGTGAAGGGAATTTTGGATGCGCGTTAACATTAAGTGAATTAGAAGCAAGATTAACAGGATTCGGATTTTTTAGATGTCATCGTTCTTATCTCGTTAACTTACAAAGAGTACGAGAAGTAATTACTTGGACGCGTAATAGTTTCAGTTTAATTTTGGATGATGAACGAAAAAGTTCAATTCCACTTTCAAAAGGAAGAATGGATGAATTAAAAGGTGTAATTGGACTCTAAATATGCTCGATTCGGCTTGAAATAGGATTCATTCACCGGTAAAAATACTCCTTTTACCGGTATTTTACTGCGTAACCCCTTTGTTTTTCATATGATGGAGTCAAGAAAAGCGAAATGAACAAACGAGAATCGCTAAAGCGAACTTCATTTATAAAAGAAAAACAAAGGGGATGACGAAATGACATTGGCAATTGAAATGAAAGATGTAATGAAAAGTTTTAATGAAAAAACAGCACTTCGAAATGTAAATATTGAAGTGAAACAAGGTGAGATTTTCGGATTCCTTGGACCGAGCGGATCCGGGAAAACAACGACAGTGAAAATCTTAACTTCTCAATTACTTCATAGTGCTGGAACAGTGAGAGTGTTAGGAAAAGACATTACAGGGCCAAGCAGCATCGATTATAAACGAATTGGTATTTTAACAGATAATAGCGGTTTATATGAAAGACTTAGCATTTATGATAACTTACTGTTATTTTGCGACTTATATGATTGTAAAAAAGAACGGATTGATGAAGTGTTATCACAAGTGAACTTATTAGAAGATAAAAAAACACCAGTGAAAAAATTATCAAAAGGGATGAAACAACGTGTAACGTTAGCAAGAGCAATTCTTCATAAACCAGATATTCTTTTCTTAGATGAACCAACATCTGCCTTAGACCCAGTAAACGTACAAAACATCCACAAAATCTTAAAAGACTTAAATAAAGAAGGAACAACGATTTTCTTAACAACGCACAATATGGACGAAGCAGAAACGCTTTGTAATCGCATTGCCTTCTTATGTGGAGGGGAAATTGTAGCACTTGATACACCAGAAGATCTTCGTTTAAAATACGCGAAAGATAAAATTGAAGTCGTTTTAAAAGACAAGAAGAAAGAAACGGTACAAAAAGATGAATTAGGTGCAAAACGTATTTCAGAATGGATGGGAAAAGGCGAATTACTATCCATTCATTCTTACGAGCCAACGTTAGGCGATATCTTTATTGAAGTGACTGGGAGGGGACTATAATGACGTTTTCAATGAGACGTGTATCAGCTATTGTTCGAAAAGAAATGCAAGATGCAGGTAAGAATTCACAAGTTTTAATGATGGCCGCTTTACCAGTAGTTTTTGCTCTTATTTATGGACAAATGAATGGGCCGAAAGAAGGTATTGCGAGTTTAACAATTTTAACGGCACTTATCTTTATAGGGGGATTTGTGCAAGCGATGGTGATTGCGGAAGAGAAAGAAAAACATACGCTACGTGTGTTGATGTTGTCACCTGCTTCTTCTCTTGATGTACTATTAGGAAAAGGTTTTATTACAGCAGTATTGACGATAGTGGCTTCGTTTGCAAATTTATTTATTTTGAATGTTTTTAAAGGGAATATGGTAGTATTCGTTTTGTTAATTGTAATTTCCACATTAATATTTATTATGCTTGGAACCATTATTGGTTTATTTTCTGAAACAGTAGCTCAAACATCGCTCATTGGGATGCCAATATTAATGGTTCTGTTTATGGGCCCGATGATGTTACCATACATTAAAAATGAAACTATTAAAACTATAATTGAGTTTCTTCCAACGTATCATATAGGTGAAGCGATTGTTAAATTATTGAATGGAAAAGGATTTGTAGCGGTAAATGGGGATTTTATCAATTTAGGTATTTGGTTTGTTGTAGCCGTAATCGTGTGTCTATTTACTTACAAAAAGAAACAATTAGACTAAAAAACTGAGCCGAAAGTGCTCAGTTTTTTCTTTTTTCATCATTTCCTCGGAAATTCCGCAATCTATATACATATTTTGTCGAAAAGTAATTAGTTATAGGTTGTATAGGATGAATGAATATTGTTCAAAATGATTGCTGAGGTGATGATAGAATGCGAGGAAGGAATAATAAAAAGTCGCGAAAAGTAGTACATTTATTTCAAAAAAGATGGGTGTTTCCGGCACTATACATTGCTTGTGCAGCGGTAATCTTAACGGTTGCTCTATGGTTCCAGGCAGCTAATCCAAAGAAAGCTCCTAACCAAGATCAAGCAACACCGTATACGCAAACGGAAGATCCAGCAGTACCAGTAACAAAGTCTTCAGAAGTTGTGAAGATGCCAGCTGCAGCAAATGCAGAAGTGGTAGTGCAGAAGAAGTTTTATGAAGATGCAGCATCAGAGGCGGAACAAGAAAAAGCACTTGTTTTTTATAACAACACATATTCCCCGAATAAAGGAATTGATATTGCTGCGAAAAACGGAAAAGAGTTTGATGTTACAGCTGCTTTAAGTGGTACAGTAACGAAAGCTGAAAAAGATTCGCTTCTAGGTTATGTTGTAACAGTAGATAGTGGAAATGGTCTTGCGGTATCTTATCAAAGCTTAGGCAGTGTGAAAGTAGAAAAAGGTGCAAAGGTCACGCAAGGTGAAGTATTAGGAAAATCTGGTCTAAGTGCAATGAATAAAGACGCAGGTTCTCACGTTCACTTTGAAGTGCGCAAAGACAATGTAGCTGTAAACCCAGAGCGTTACTTAAATAAAAATGTAACGGAAATTAAAGCAGACGCAGGTGCTACAAAGGCAACGAATGCTTCTGGCACGAAAACTGAGGAAAAAGGCAAAAAAGAAGAGAAGTCTACAAGCAGTACGCCGGAAAGTAAGAAAGAAGATAAAGGTCAAAAAGAAGAAAAATCAACAAGTGGTTCTGCTGATGACAAAGAAACGAACGGAAAAACAGAAAATAAAGATCAAAAGCAGGAAAAATCAACAAATGGTTCTACAGAATCATCTAGCGATTCTTCTTCTACACAAGAATAAGAACACAAAAAGATCAGTTCTCACTAAGGAACTGATTTTTTTATGCTTATATAAAAATAAATGGGTTCGAGAAAAAGATTGCAATAACAAGGAAAAATGACGAGATTCTCGAATATATATTAAAAAAGGAGGGGGATACTGTGTCATTTTTATCAGTTCTGTCGATTGCTATTATATTATTGTTTGTTTTATTTACTTTATATTATTATATTGCCAGTAAGAAAGAAGTTCCCCACCATCAATTGCTAGAAGAAGAGTATGAGCGTGAAGAGTGACACCTTTTTTAAAGGGTGTCATTTTTTTGTTCCGGAAAATTGTCATTGTTAACACATTTCTCACCTGAAATTGTAATTTTTCTTAACTTAGTCCGCAAAAATACCGAACATGTAGCATATATCAGTAGTGCGGGCAATACAATGGTATAAACCAATGCAAAGAGAGTGTTTGAGGTGAGAAATCGTGGATCATTTCATTATAAATTCCAGAATGTTTAACGCTTACAAACAGCACTCAAATTTACTTCTTAGTCGTATGCAGCGAGTCTCATTTCACACTTCTCACATCCAATTTAGGGAGGCGAGTGGTGTGCACGATTACATCAAAGAGAGAACTATCAAGATTGGTAAGTATATCGTGGAGACAAGAAAGACAGTGCGTGTAATCGCAAAAGAGTTTGGGGTATCAAAGAGTACAGTCCATAAAGATTTAACAGAGCGTCTACCAGAAATTAATCCAGAGCTCGCAAATGAAGTGAAGGAAATTCTCGATTATCATAAGTCAATCCGCCATCTACGGGGCGGAGAAGCAACGAAGCAGAAGTACCGAAAAGAAGATACAGAAAAAACCGTGCGACAATAAATATAGTAAAAGCAAACATTCCGTAACATTTTTCAGAAGAATTCTTTTTGCGAATATTACGTTTCTGTTAAATATATGATAAAATCAGAAATTAGGTGTAAAAGAATTCGGGTACAACCTGATTTTAAATATCGAGGAGGAAAAGACGGGAATGTTTGCGAGAGATATCGGAATTGACCTAGGCACGGCTAACGTATTAATTCATGTAAAAGGTAAGGGTATTGTATTAAATGAGCCATCAGTTGTGGCAATTGATCGTAATAGCGGAAAAGTATTAGCAGTAGGGGAAGAAGCAAGAAGTATGGTGGGACGTACACCTGGTAATATTGTGGCGATTCGCCCACTTAAAGATGGTGTAATTGCAGATTTCGAAATTACAGAAGCGATGTTAAAGTATTTCATTAACAAATTGGACGTGAAGAGCTTCTTCTCAAAACCTCGTATTTTAATTTGTTGTCCAACAAATATCACATCTGTAGAACAAAAAGCAATTCGTGAAGCTGCTGAACGTTCAGGTGGTAAAACAGTATTCTTAGAAGAAGAACCAAAAGTAGCTGCTGTTGGTGCTGGTATGGAAATCTTCCAGCCAAGTGGAAACATGGTTGTTGATATTGGTGGAGGTACAACAGATATCGCTGTACTTTCAATGGGTGATATTGTTACCTCTTCCTCTATCAAAATGGCTGGGGATAAGTTTGATATGGAGATCTTAAACTATATTAAACGTAAGTATAAGCTATTAATCGGGGAACGTACATCAGAAGATATTAAAATTAAAGTTGGTACAGTATTCCCAGGTGCGCGTAGTGAAGAGCTTGAAATTCGCGGACGTGACATGGTAACAGGTTTACCTCGTACAATTACAGTATGTTCGGAAGAAATTACAGAAGCATTGAAAGAAAATGCGGCTGTTATTGTACAAGCTGCAAAAGGCGTATTAGAGCGTACACCACCAGAATTATCTGCAGATATCATTGACCGCGGTGTTATTTTAACGGGCGGTGGAGCGTTATTACACGGTATCGACATGCTTCTAGCAGAAGAATTAAAAGTACCAGTATTAATCGCTGAAAATCCAATGCACTGTGTTGCTGTTGGTACAGGTATCATGTTAGAAAACATCGATAAACTACCACGTCGTGCATTGAAATAGTTATATAAAGGGTAGTAAAAAGTGCGAGGGAAATAGTTCCTTCGCACTTTTTTTGTAAATAAAAGAAAGTAAGAGGAGGTTTGTAATACCAATAAAGAAAGCGCTTTCCTAGACGAGATATGACAATAGTTGTTAGGTTATTGTCATAGTTTGTAAATAAAAATTATGTTATAATCATCCCTGTGAATTTCGTGTGAACTTGATGTAAATTTGTTTTGGATTTACATAGGGGGATTTGAGTCCTTCTTGTCGTACATAGGTGCAAGGGAAGCTCTAATTTGAATATATTTCTAAAGTAAATAATTATAAAAAAAGAACATTTCACAGGGGGCGCGATTATGAAAAAGGTTATTACATATGGGACTTTCGATTTATTGCACTGGGGACATATTAATTTATTGAAGAGAGCGAAAGATTTAGGGGATTATTTAATTGTTGCTGTTTCTTCAGATGAATTTAACAAATTAAAAAATAAAAAATCTTATCATAGCTATGAGAATCGTAAAATGATTCTAGAAGCGGTTCGTTATGTGGATGAGGTGATTCCTGAGCATAATTGGGAGCAGAAAGTACAAGATGTTGTTAATCATGACGTAGATACTTTTGTTATGGGTGATGATTGGGGAGGAGAATTTGATTTTTTGAAAGAATACTGTGAGGTTGTTTATTTACCAAGAACAATTGGGATTTCTACTACTAAAATTAAACAGGAGCTAGTGTTAGTTGCTAGATAGTGTATTATGTTTCGAGAACTGATTGTAACAGTATATCTAATTGTGTTCAAAATCCTATTCAACATAGCAAAAGTATTTCCTCTTAAAAATAAGGTAACCTTTATTATGTCTTATGGGGAAAATCTTATCTTTATTTATGAAGAAATGCAGAAACAACATGTAAATTGTGAAGTTGTTTTTTTGTATAAATCAACTTGTAAGTATGAAGTGAAAAGTTATCCGGATGTAAAATCATTCGCATTTGAAACAAAAAGTATAGTACAAACTATACAAGCAGCGTATCATTTAGCGACATCTCAACATGTTATTATCGATAATTATTTTGGATCGTTGTCAACGATCCGGTTTAAAAGCGGGGTACAATGTATCCAAATTTGGCATGCGGCGGGCGCCATTAAAAAATTCGGATTATTGGCCCCTTCGTTTAAAAGGCGAAGTAAATACGCACAAAAAAGGTTTTTAAAGGTTTACAACAATTTTCATAAAGTTGTAGTAGGCTCTGATGCTTTGGCAAATATCTATATGGATGCCTTTGGAATAGAAGAGGAAAATATATTAAAAACGGGCATCCCTCGTACAGATGTTTTTTTTAATAAAAATCATCAAAAGCATATTGTTAATAATCTCCTATGTGGTCTTCCTGATTTACAAAGGAAAAAAGTCATTTTATATGCTCCAACTTTTAGAGATAAAGAACTGGAAGATTTTGATTTACATTTAAATATTGATGCAATGTATGAGGCTTTAAAAGATGAATATATTCTTGTGATCAAACTACATCCAGCTATTAGAAATAATCTGGAATATAAGGAATCGTATAAAGGTTTCTTATACGACTATTCTCTATACCCGAATATAAATGATTTGTTTTTAGTAACAGATATTTTAATAACAGATTATTCTTCTGTCCCTTTTGAATTTTGTTTGTTAAATAACCCAATGATATTTTTTGCATATGATCTAAAGAAATATGTGAAGAAAAGAGGAATCATTGGAGACTTTATTGCTGATGTCCCTGGACCTGTTGTGTATAACTCAGCTGAAATTATTGAGACAGTGCGAAACTATTCGTTTGATAGTAATAAGTTGAAGCAATTCAATGCACGGTGGAATCAATATTCGGATGGGAATTCAAGTAAGAAGTTGGTCGATTGCTTATTTGATCAAAAAGAGGTTGAGCTTTAAGTTAAGTTGTAAGGTAAAGGGGCTAAGTGAGATCCAAGGAAAATACTTAGCTTTTTTTCGTGGATGTTTAATTTTTCTTACTTTCTTTGAATCAGGGGCATTGAATGTAAGAATTTAAATGGTTATCGTGATAATTTATAAAATGGCTAATTGTAGTTAGAAGGTGCATGAATAATATGAGTGTAATCAAAAAAATAAAAAATCATCGAATAGTAAAGGTTGCTTGTAAAACGATATTTGTACTATGCAGTCACTTACCTGCTCAAAAGAAATTAGTTGTTTTTGAAAGTTTTTCTGGCAAACAGTATAGTTGTAATCCACGTGCGATATACGAGTATATGGAGCAGCAGCATTTAGGATTCCAAATGGTGTGGAGTGTGAATAAAAACTATATAGAACAGTTTAAAGAGGCGAATATTCCATATGTTAAGCGCTTTTCAATCCGCTGGTTTATTTTAATGGCACGTGCGCAATATTGGGTTACAAATAGTCGGATGCCATTGTGGCTTCCAAAGCCTAAGCATACTACTTATGTACAAACTTGGCACGGTACACCACTAAAAAAATTAGCTATGGATATGAAAGAAGTTCATATGCCAGGCACAACTACAGAAAAATATAAGGAAAACTTTAAGAGAGAAGCGCAAAATTGGGATTATTTATTGTCACCGAATGCGTATTCAACAAAGATTTTCCGAAGCGCATTTCAATTTAAAAAAGATGTAGTTGAAGTTGGATATCCTAGAAATGACTTTTTATATGTAAACAATAATTGTAAGAAGATTGAAGAGCTGAAGAAAAAAACGGTTTACCTGTAGATAAAAAAATCATTTTATATGCTCCAACGTGGAGAGATGATCAATTTTATAGTAAAGGGCGTTATAAATTAGACTTACAACTGGATTTAACCCTTTTACAACAAAAATTGAGTTCTGATTATATCATTGTGTTAAGGATGCATTATTTAGTAGCAGAACAGTTTGATTTAGCAGCATATAAAGGGTTTGTTTATGACTTTTCCCATCATGTAGATATTAATGAATTGTACGTATTATCAGATGTGCTAATTACAGATTATTCTTCTGTCTTTTTTGATTATGCAAATTTGAAAAGACCTATTATTTTTTATACGTATGATATGGATTTATATCGTGATAAGCTAAGAGGCTTTTATTTTGATTTAGAAAAGGAAGCTCCTGGACCAGTTGTTTCAACAACTGAAGGTGTATTGGAAGAGATTATGAAGTTCACAAGGGATGGATTGGGCGAATTTGAAAAAAAATATGATACTTTCTATAACAACTACTGTTATTTGGAAGATGGTCTTGCATCTAAACGTGTAGTAGAGAAAGTGTTTTTTGGAGAGGCACAATAAAATGAATGCAATGATTATGGTATTAAAAGAACAGATAAATAGTCTCTATTTAATTAAACGCCTATCTATTTATCAAGTTAAAAGTACAAATAAAGATAACTATCTAGGCATCGTTTGGGAAATGTTAAACCCCCTAATCCAAATGGGCATTTATTGGTTTGTTTTTGGAACTGCAATAAGAGGTGGTTCAGGGGTAAATGGTGTTCCATTTATATATTGGTTGATTTCTGGTATATCGGTATGGTTCTTTATTAATCCTGCAACTATGCAAGCTTCTAAATCTATTTATACAAGGTTAAATATGATCTCAAGGATGAGTTTCCCAATGAGTGTTATTCCTAGTTATGTAATTATGTCTAACTTTTATCAACATCTAGTATTAATAGGCATTGTTACCTTTATATTTTTAGTATCGGGTCAAGGGATTTCAATCTATTATATTCAATTGATCTATTATATGTTTGCCACAGTTATGCTTGTTTTTGCGTTTTCTTTAATTACTTCTACTTTATCTACGATTGTACGTGATGTACAAATGATAGTGCAATCTTTAATGCGGATGCTACTCTATCTAACTCCCATTTTATGGACCCCTGAGAAGTTACCGCTTGCTTTACAAAAGATTATGCAGCTGAATCCATTATGCTACATAGTCCAAGGCTATCGAAATGCTTTTTTAGGAACGGGTTGGTTTTATGAAGATATAATGTATACACTGTATTTCTGGGGAATTGTGTTCTTTATGCTATTGATTGGTACAGCAGTACATGTGAAATTTAGAAAACATTTTGTAGACTATCTATAATGAGGATTGTAAAAAATGAACTATTCAGTGAAGTTTCATAATGTAACAAAAAAATATAAAATGCATAGTAAAAGTTCTGATAAGTTAAAGGATATTATATATCCGGGCGGGTTTGGTGAAGATTTTTACGCGTTAAGAAATTTAAGTTTTGAAGCCCAAAAAGGTGATGTAATTGGTATTATTGGCGTAAATGGCTCTGGTAAATCAACAATGTCTAATTTAATTGCTGGCATTACACCACCTACGGTAGGAACTATTGATATAAAGGGTAAAATATCACTTATTGCTATAGCTGTCGGACTTAATAACCAATTAACAGGCCGAGAAAATATTGAATTGAAATGTTTGATGATGGGGCTAAGTAAGGATGAGATTCAAACATTAACACCAGAAATTATCGAGTTTGCCGATATTGGTAAGTTTATTGATATGCCTGTAAAAAAATATTCTAGTGGTATGAAATCTCGCCTTGGCTTTGCAATTTCTGTGAATATTAATCCAGATGTTTTAGTTATTGATGAAGCCTTGTCTGTAGGTGACCAAACATTTACAGATAAGTGTTTAAAACGAATGAATGAATTTAAAGAACAAGGGAAAACGATCTTTTTTGTGAGTCATTCATTAGGACAAGTAAAGCAATTTTGTACAAAAGCGTTATGGATTGAATATGGTGAAATTAAGGATTATGGGCTTATGCAAGACGTAATGCCTAAATACGAACAGTTTTTAAAAGAATACCGTGCTATGAGTAAAGAGGAGCAACAAAAATTTAAAGAAGAAGCACAGAGAAAACAAGCCGGTCAGGAAATGAAGCAGGAGGACGCTAAGGCTTTAGATATTGCACATACTGGATTAAATCCAAGGAAACGGAAGAAAAAGAAAAAATATATGATTCCATTGGCAGGATTGGTCTTATGTATCGGAGTTGGAAGTACTGCTTATTTGAAAAAGGATTTGTTTGTCCAGCCTCCCCAGGCGGAAGTTGAAAGTAAAAAGAAACAAGTGTCTAATGAAAAGAAAAAAATCCATTGGCGGATTTAGATATTCGATATGTGAAAATGGCAAAGGCAAAGATCAGAAGTATGCCAAATTTAAATGGTAAACAAGTAGCTATGATGGAATTTGGTACACCGTTTGTGGTAAAGACACAGCAAAAAGATGAAAAAAACGATATAAACTGGTTGGAAATTGTATATGAAGATGGAACAGAAGGATGGATTAGTGAGGGTGTGTCAAGTACGATTCCTTTTAGCTCAGCTTTACAGTATGAGGTTATCTCCAACAAGTTAAAGGGGCTATCGGGCTCAAATCAAAACTTTGAAAGTGGTATATCCTTATTAGGAAAAAATCAACAAGATGTACAAGGTGTGATAGGGAAGCCAAAAAACACCGAAGAACTATTAGAGGGTACATTAAATAGTTATGAAAATATCAATGTTCTATATAATCATCAGTTCACTGTAAAACAGGTTACAATACAGAATATGTCTATCCCTAAGGTGGCGATGTTAGAGAAGTTAGGTCAAGCGCAGTTAGTAAGTGAAGACGAAGTATCATTTATATACCGCTCTGATAAATATGATTTTAAATTTTCATCCGCAGATGGTATAACTGTTGATCAAATATCTATATTTTTACATACTAATTAAATTGATGAAGTGTTTACATGATTACGGTGGGATTAAAACCTTCGTATATCGCTCATAGTTGAGTTATAACATACAAATTTCTTGAAAATCATATATTTAACTATGTGGATTTAATTCATTGAAATGCTAAAGAAAGAGTGAAGCGAATGGTCAAATCCTCCGGAAAGTTAATTTCTAAAATACGAATAACGTCATTTAAGAAGAAAAAAGGAAAATGGCAGTTTGCTATTAGAGTAAAATGTAGAGATAAATGTACGGTCGAGGCTATAACTTTAAAAAAAAGGAACGAAGATAAAGTTTATCAACTCCCGTATCAGGAAAGTAGCGTAAATGAATTTGAAAAAAAGGTTATCTTTGAAATAGAGCTGGGTCAACTTGAGCTAGGCCCGTTTTTTTGGGATTTTTATGTACATTTGAAATCCGATGAACTTAAAAGTTATCGAATTAAACATCCCAGCTATATTGTTAATAGAAAGCTAAACAATCGATTACAGCGTGACCATAGTGAAGATGGATATGTAGTATATCCATATGTGACTGTTAAAGGTGGACTCAGCTTACATTATCGAAGGAAGGGAACCTATGATCAGTTAAAATATGCTTTGAAAGAAAAGCTGGCATTAATCATATATTATACATTTAAATGGCATTGGGATCGAAAAG
The DNA here is from genome assembly GCF_000746925.1 of Bacillus clarus. Classification (GTDB taxonomy): domain Bacteria; phylum Bacillota; class Bacilli; order Bacillales; family Bacillaceae_G; genus Bacillus_A; species Bacillus_A clarus. The sequence goes on along the minus strand of NZ_JMQC01000008.1, from coordinate 2,106,795 downwards.
GCATTGTATTAGTATATGAGAAATTTAGCCATACCGCACAAGATAATTCTTATTATTTCTTTAAGTATTGCTATGATCATAAGCAAATTCCCAATCTATATTATGTGATTAACAAAAAGTCTAATGACTATAAGATGCTTGATCAATATGAGGATAAAGTTATCGACTTTATGAGCATCAAGCATATGATTTATCTCCTTGCTAGTATACTTATGATATCTTCTGAGTCAAAGGCACATTGTTATATATGGAAAGAAAACAGGGGAACGTTAAAGAAAGTTATTCATGCTAAAAAGCACGTTTTTCTACAACACGGTGTGCTAGGTTTGAAAAAGGTGGATTCAATTTTTAAAAAAGGTAGTCCGAATGGAACGAATTTATTTTGTGTATCTTCGGAATATGAAAAAGAAATTGTAAAACAATTTTTTAATTATACAGAAGATGAAATCATTGTGAGTGGATTAGCAAGGTGGGATTATCTGCAAGATAAGAGTGGGAAGCAAAAACAAATTCTATTGCTACCGACATGGCGAGAGTGGCTAGATGAGGTATCAGAGGAAGGGTTTTTAGATAGCCAATTTTATAGGCAATATGAAAGGCTGCTAAATGATACAACCCTTGTTGAACAACTAGAGAAACATAACGTTATTTTAAAATTTTGTATGCATCCAAGAATTCATAGTTCTATTCGTTATTTTCAGTGTAATACTTCAAATGTACAATTTGTAAAATACAAAGATATAAAAATTAATGAGTTGATAATGGAATCTTCACTGCTTATAACAGATTATTCTAGTGTTTCGTGGGATATGTATTATTTAAAAAAGCCAATTATTTTCTTTCAGTTCGATCATATAATGAATGGTTATTTAAATGTAGAACATGAATTATTTGGAGATAGATGTGTGCATGTGGATGAACTAGTTCAACTCTTAACTTTCTATATGCACAATGGATTTAAGGAGAAAGAAAGGTATAAATTGCTTAGAAATCATTTATTCTCATATATCGATCAAAATAATTCCAAGAGAATTGTCCAGGAGATCCTTGCAAAGAGATATCAACTGAAAAACTAAATCCGCCCTTTTTTAGTTAGAATTGTTTCGTTATATTGTTAATTATATAAATGAGTATACTGTGTTTTCTTTATTCGAATATAGTAATACCCCTCTTACTAATGATAGTAGTTAGGATAATTTTTTATATAAGTTATAAAACATAAATTGTAAATAGAGGAATGGACACAAAGTAGTCGGATAGTGGATTTAACTGTTAACAGATGAAAGGTGAGATTGAATTGAAAGTAAAAGTGTTATTGGAAGAAATGAAAACTACGCAAAATAAAAGCATCGAACTTGAAATCTCTATACAAACAGATGGAAATATGCAAGATATTTATGAGAGAGTAAAGGGATTATTTATTCATAAAGGAAATTCTAAAAAACAGTTATCACTATCTAGTATGAAAATCCATAAAGATAGAATTATATGTGTTCTACCAATTTCAGGACTTTCCGAAATAACGAATAATGGAAAATTAAAAGTTTATTTACAACTAGATAAAGACATTGTTGTTCTTCATGTATATAACAATTTGGAGAAGGAGTTCTTTATATGTCCTGATAACACAATTTTTCAAGTGAATGCGATTAATTCAGTTGAACAGTTTGTTGAATTTAGTAGAAAAGACTCTGTAGGTATTGTTGTCTCTGCAAATGAAATTTTTGAAAATGAAGAAAAAGATTTTGTAATAATGGGGGATTTCTCCCCGAAGTCTAAGCGTAGAGAGGTTTGTTTAAAAAAGTTCTTTTTGAAAAATGGCCTTACAAAAGAAGTGAAAAACTTAACAGATTTAAAAGTGAATGACAGTACAAATGAATATCAAGTAACGCTGAATTTAAAGGGAAATCCTTTATATGAAGGTAACTGGGAATTGTATTGCGAAGGGGAGCTTAATGGCAAGTCTGTATTAATAAAGGTTGAAAATAAACAAGAAAGAAAAGTAGTCGGAAATTATTTTCGTTATAATGATCAATTGTATTATCACGTGTTTTCTCGTAATAATAAACAGGAATTAATTCTTAAAATTGAAAAAAATGAAGAGAGAATGGTTTCTACTAAAATTAAAACTGTAAATTTAGGACAAAACAAGCTCACTATCGAAGGATTCGTGCAATTTAATTGTATGGTGGATGCGGAAAATCAGATGATAGAGTTATTGTTTGTCCATCGAGATACGAAAAGACACCAATCACATCCTATTAGGATAATAAACCATTATTTTACAAAGACAATAGCGTTTGAAGAAGGTGATTTCTTTGAAGAAAAGGGAATTTGGGATGTGTTCTTAAGTTTTAAAGTGAGCGGGGTTAAAGATAGAGCTCCATTAAATCTAGATTCTACCCTAGAATCTAAAATGGACTTTGTAGTTATACCTAAAACAATTTATACCCGATCCGGTACTATAAAAAGAATTCGACCGTATGTTACTTTAGATAATAATTTAGCAGTATTGGTTAGAGATGAAGGAGTATACTGTGATGTTATTAGAGTTGATTATGAAGCGAGTAAGCTAATCGTAAAAGGCTTTGTAAGCATTCCGGATGTTAACTATGTTTTAAAAGATGTGTATCTTCATGAGGAATCTATGGATTTAAAAATCAATTGTATAAATGAATTTTCAGAAGGAGACGGAGGCTATTATTTTAATAGCTCATATGATTGGGATTCATTTGATATTGAAACAATTGGTGAAGTAAACTTACAGTTTATGATTTATATTGAGGGTAATGGAAATAACATTGTGTTTAAATTCATATCTAATTTAGATGATATAAAGAATAAAGAAAAGGCAATTATTTATCCTTCATTAAACCGGAATGTTAATGGGTATCCGATACAAATTCAGCCCTATTATACAAATCAAAATGAATTATCAGTGTCTGTACAGAATTCTTTACAATCCTATTGTACTGAAATGGATGTAAATAAGGATAATATAAAACTCAAAATTTATTCAACAGTAGAAAAACAGCTTGAATTGCAAGATGCAAGGTTAGTTTTTAAGGAAAAGAAAACTGGTCAAACTGTAACACAGAAAGGTAAATTAAATAATCTTAATGAGTATCTATTTTATATTAATTCATCATTTATGAAAGTAAATGAGCTTCATGATGCAGGGAAATGGGATGTGTACTTTGCTGCGAATGTTAATAATAATAATGTGGAAACAATGGTACTTTGTGAGGATATAAATATTATCAATAAAAACTCTACTTTTAAAGCAAATGCGATAAAAATGGAAAGTGGTTTATATTGTTCTACGTTCTTTAATAAAAAGGATAAGATAATGTCACTTGAAATAAGAAGCTTAAAGGCACATGAAAGAAAAAAAGAAAAAATAAAATTCTTAATGGCCAGAGGAGTTGCTAAAGTATGGAGTAAATTTAGAAAGAAACCAGTATGGCTTATTGGGGAAAATTTGGGGGAAGTTGCGCAAGATAATGGATTTGCTTTTTTTGAGTCTTGTGTTAAGAATAAAACCTCAGAAAATTACTATTATGTGAGTACAACCAATAACAAAAATATGGCCAACCTAGAACCGTATAAAGAAAAGGTTCTTTGGTATGATAGTTTTAAACACCTTGTTCTATATCATTTAAGTGAATATCTTATCGTAAGTCATGGCATTAGGGATGTTATTCCAAGCATTGTCCATCCTAAGATGGGAAGTAATCCAAAGAAAGTAATTTACCTACAACATGGTATTATTGCAATGAAAAAATTGCAGTTTAATAGAAAGTCTTATAATGGAATGATTAAAAAATTTGTTGTTTCCTCTACAGCTGAACAAAATATTATGATAAACGAAATGAATTTTAAAAGAGATCAAGTGATGGTTACCGGATTAGCTAGATTTGATTCTTTAGTAGATAAAAGTAAAAGTCGAAAAACTCGAGAGATTCTTCTTATGCCTACATGGAGAGATTGGATTATTGATTCAAAAGAAGAATTTTTAGTATCAGATTTTTATGTGCATTATAGTCAATTATTAAAAGATAAGAGGTTACATAATCTATTAGAGGAAAATGATTTAGTATTAAAATTCTTTCCACATATCGAAATACAAAAAAAATATAAAGATGAATTTTCATCTTTAAATAAGAGAATACAAATTGTTAAATTAGGCGAAGAAAGCGTAAAAGAGTTGATGCAAAATAGTTCCTTAATGGTTACAGATTATTCAAGTGTTGTGTTTGATTTTAATTACTTGAAAAAACCATCGATTTTCTATCATTTTGATGTCAATGATTATTTGAAACATAGAGGATCTTATGTAGATTTGAGCAGGGAGTTAGTTGGAGATATAGCATATACAAAAGATGAAGTAATAAAATATATTAATGAGTATGTTCAAAAAGATTTTAAATATAAACCTAAGTACCTCATTAAGTCTAAAAAATATTATGCACGTCATGATAAAAAGAACTTTGAACGAATTTATAAAGAAATCAAGAAAATATCAAATGAAAAATAAAGAAATAGTGAGGTATATAGGGATGAAAATTACCTTTCTTGTATATAATATTTATGGAATGGGGGGAACTGTAAGAACAGTTGTGAATACTGCTAACTATTTTGCCTCTCAAAATTATGATGTGGAGATTGTCAGTGTTAGAAGAACGAGTGCAAAACCGATGTTTGATATTAATAAAAAAGTAAAGCTTAATCCTATCTTTGATGCTAGAAGAGGAAAATTATTTGGGAGAAACACACCTCTTTACCAGAAAGTAATAAAAAAGGTCTTATTGAAAATGCCTAGTTATTTCATAGATAAAAGCGAAGATTTATATCATATGTTTAATCTCTTTGTCGATTTTAAGATTATTGCGGCTCTAAGAAAAATTAATGAAGGTATCTTAATTACAACAATACCATCATTTAATATCTTAGCAGCTAGATTTGTAAGTAATAATGTAATTAAGATTGGTCAAGAACATAAGTATTTCGGTGGTCATGAAAAGTGTTTACAAAATAAAATTGAAAAATATTATGGGAAATTAGATGCGTTAACATGTTTAACAGATTCAGAAATTAGCGACTATCAATCACTATTAAAGGGAACTGGGGTAATGTTATATAAAGTAGAAAATGCTACAGCGATTCCTGAAGAAATAGCTGCACTAGATAAAAAAGTAGTGATTGCTGCGGGCAGATATGTACCTCAGAAAGGTTTTGACCTTTTAGTCCCTGCGTTTTCTAAAGTTATAGAGAAATATCCGGATTGGAAGCTGAAAATATTTGGTTCGGGAGAAGATGAACAACTTCTTCGACAACAGATTTTTGATTATAAAGCCTATAATAATATTTTTTTAATGCCAAAAACGAATGATATTATTGGTGAGATGCTTAATTCATCAATTTATGTTTTAAGCTCCAGATACGAACCTTTTGGAATGGTTATAATTGAGGCCATGTCAGTAGGAGTTCCTTGTGTAAGTTTTGCTTGTACAGGGCCTGTCGAAATAATTAAAAATAAAGAAGATGGATTACTTGTAGAAGAAGGAAATATTGATGAACTTGCTAATTCATTAATGACTTTAATGGAATCTGAAGAATTAAGAAAAGAATATGGTCGCAAGGCTAAAAAAAATGTTGAAAGATATACTTTTAATGTTGTTGGTGATAAGTGGGAAAATATTTTAGAAGAACAAGTACAAAGAAAGTTAAAACAGAATAAGAAGGTATTGTCAGAGATATCGATATAATATTTCATTGATTTTGTATTAGTAATATCTTTAGTTATAGAATAATAATGTGGGAAATATGAGTAGGCAAAAATCATAAAATTAAAACAGCGGATAGATAATTTATTTTTACATAGTAGTGTAATTAAATTATTTAATTCTTTTTATAGTGGTTAAATTTTATAGTTTATATAAATATGTTTTAGATTACTAGGAGGAATATCATTGAAAAAAGTAAGAAAAGCTATTATTCCAGCAGCTGGATTAGGGACTCGCTTCCTACCAGCAACAAAAGCAATGCCAAAAGAAATGTTACCAATTGTTGATAAACCAACAATTCAATATATCGTGGAAGAGGCAATTGCGTCTGGAATTGAAGATATTATTATCGTAACAGGAAAAGGAAAACGTGCAATTGAAGATCATTTCGATCATTCCTTTGAATTAGAACAAAACTTACTATCAAAAGGAAAGTATGAAACTCTTGAAAAAGTACAAGAATCTTCAAAGATCAATATTCATTATATTCGCCAAAAAGAGCCTAAAGGTTTAGGACATGCTGTTTGGTGTGCTCGTAAATTTATTGGAAATGAGCCATTTGCGGTACTACTTGGTGATGATATTGTTCAAGCGGATACGCCGTGCTTACGCCAATTAATGAATCAATATGAGAATACACAATCATCAGTAATTGGTGTTCAAACTGTTCCAGAGAATGAAACGCATCGCTATGGTATTATTGATCCGCTAGAGCAAAAGGATCGCAGTTATCAAGTGAGTAAATTTGTTGAAAAACCTGCTAAAGGAACAGCACCATCTAACTTAGCGATTATGGGGCGTTACGTGTTAACTCCAGAAATCTTTATGTTCTTAGAAGATCAACAAACAGGGGCAGGCGGAGAAATTCAGTTAACAGATGCGATTCAGCGTTTAAATGAAATTCAACGTGTATTTGCATATGATTTCGAAGGAAAACGCTATGATGTCGGAGAAAAACTAGGGTTTATTCAAACAACAATTGAAATGGCACTGCAACACGAAGAGTTAAAAAAAGAGCTATTAGATTATATGAAAAAGTTAGTGGGAAGCGAAATGGTTTGTAACTAAGCTTTAACGATACAAAAAAGACTTCATTAGAAATGAAGTCTTTTTTTGTAGAAAAGGATGCTAAAATTTTTATGGATCAGAATCAATATGTTGGATAAACAGTTAAGGCGAATCTGTTTTTGGAATTAGCTTTTTAATAATATTTCTTTTTTTCAGTCGTCAAACTTGTAGGATATTGTTTAATTCAGTTTTAAATAATTGTTTATAATATATTAATGTATGAAGAAATTAATTCATTTGAAATAATTATTTATGAAGTTATTTTTGAATTTATATAAGGATAATTGAATTTAATATACTAAGATAATCGTTGGATTTGATGTATAAATTTATATTGACGGGTTCATTATCAAGAACTAAAATGAATATTAAATGAGTATATTAAGATTAAAGAAACAAGGTGTATATTTTCTGAATGAAATATATACTCAGAAAATTTATTTTGCTTATGATTTAGTAAATTATGTTCGATATAATCAAAATTAACTTAGGTTATACGATTTGATTTACCAGCGATTAGCTTTTTTATTAGTTAAATAGACAGTAATGGAGGGGAAACATGGAAAAGGAAATAAACTTAAAAAATTTATTTAATGTTATAAAAAGAAAATTTTGGATTATTGCAGTAATTACGACATTAGCGGCATGTATTGGTGGTATATATAGCATTTTCATGAAAACGCCTTTATATGCGTCTTCTGCAAGAATCCTCATTCCAGCTAATGCTGATGCTATAGCTACACTTAAAGTGATGATAAAGGAACCTATTGTTTTAGAGAAAGTGGCCCAGCAATTAAATTCGCAAAAATCAGCAGATGCATTGAATGGACAGGTTAGTGTTGGAAAGATTGAAGAGTCACAGGTTTTTGTTATTACAGCTGTGGATACTAATCCAGCGGAGGCAGTCAAAATTGCCAATGCTACAGCAAGTGTTTATAAAGAAGAGGCCAATGCTATCCTGAATTTTTCGAATGTCCGCATCTTAACAGAAGCAAAAGTACAAGAGCATCCCTTACCGATAAACTTGAATCATGCAAAAGCAATTGGGATGGCCTTGGCTGCCGGTCTTATATTGAGTGTCGGAGTAGTCTTTATATTGGATTCTCTTGATGAAACAATTAAATCGGAACGTAGCATTGAAAAATTATTACCGGTTCCCGTTTTAGGAAGTGTTTCTCAAATGAAGAAAAATAATATAGTAGATAAAACAAGTAAGAGAGAAAGTGTAATAGTGGAGGGGAAAACATTTGATTCATAATAAAAAACAAAGCCGTATCCTTGATAATAGTCATTTAATTGCTCATATAGCTCCGAAATCGAAGATGGCTGAGGATTATCGAACAATTCGTACTAACCTTCAATTTGCAATTGGAACTGACAAAACAAGAACTATAATTATTACTTCCCCTGGATATGGAGAAGGTAAAACCACTACTGTGGCAAATTTGGCGGTTTCTATGGCTCAGCAAGATGAAAAAGTCTTAGTTGTTGATGCGGATTTACGAACTCCGGAACTACATGAGATTTTTGGAATGGAAAATAAATCTGGATTAACAAATGTTTTGGAGGGAAAAGCGGCATTAGAAAAAATGGTAATGCAGACAGAAATCAAAAATGTACATATATTGACAAGTGGTCCCGAAATTAATAATCCAGCTGAGATGCTTAGTTTACCATCTATGCAAAATTTAATTAGCAAAGCAATAGAGCAGTATGACATTATTTTATTTGATTCACCGCCCCTTCTCGAGGTTATAGATACAAATATACTAGCTAGTCAATGTGATGGGGTATTGTTGGTGTTAAGTTGCTATCAAACTGCTAGTGAAGCAGCAGTTGAAGCAAATAGGGCGTTAGGTTTAACAAAAGGAAAGCTTGTAGGGGCTATTCTAAATAAAAAGGTATAAGAGATTTATTGGAATTAATTATACATAAAGTGACAATAAAACGCTTTCTTAACATGTGACGTAAGGATAAGAAGCTTTTCATATATTTTATGGTAGAGAATGAAAGAACACCTATAAAAAATTATAGGATACGGTGATGTCTCCTTACCGCTATCAATGGAGACACTCGGTCATACTGTGGGTTGAAGAACCTTAGACGTTAGTCGTCAAGAGTGTGGTGTGAGGGAGGGTTGGATGCCCAAACTTATTTGAAGTTCTTGTCTAGAAAGTCTTTCTAAAGGATTTTGTAGATAGGAACTTTGTATTAGTTGGTTATTGATTATTTTCCTTGTCTATATGTTTAGCTAGACATATTCAATATATAGATCTGCTGATTCTAAGATAACAATTATGAGGATTTCCTTTTGTTATATATAAAAAATTTAGAGAGAGGGGGTCTATTATGACGTATCGTCAGAGATTATCCTTATTAATTTTAATTGATTCTTTAATCGTATTAACTACGGTTTTCTTTAGTCGCTTCTTAGTAAGTGCTGATTTCCATGTCATAACATTTCCCATCGTAGTGAGTGCAATGACGCTGCTACTTAGCCATCATATTTTTTCTTTTATTTATAAGCTTTATAAAAAAGCATGGGAGTATGCAAGTGTAGGAGAATTGCTAATTATTTTAAAAGCAATCACATTTTCTGTTATTACAACAGCAGTAGTACAACAAATATTGGTTCAAGATATTTATTTCCGTCTCCTTGTTGTAACGTGGATGATTCATATTTTACTGATTGGAGGATCACGTTTTCTATGGCGGATGTTCAGAGATGCTTATATTCAAAAAGGGGATGACAAAAAAAGAACACTGATTATTGGTGCGGGTTCTGCAGGTACAATGGTTGTAAGGCAACTTTTGAATAGTAATGATACTGAATTACTGCCTGTCGCATTTATAGATGATAATATAAAGAAACAAGGGTTGGATATTCTTGGAATACCGGTAATTGGAGGGATTGACCGTATTGAATTTGCTGTTCAGCAATTAGATATCGATAGCATCATAATAGCAATTCCTTCACTTAGCAAGAAAGCATTAAATATGATTTTTCAAGAATGTTCCAAGATAAAAATAAAAACACAAATTCTTCCAATGCTAGAGGATTTAGTGACTGGAAAAGTTTCAGTGAATGAATTTCGTGATGTCCAAGTAGACGATTTATTAGGACGTGATCCTGTTGAATTGGATATTGAAAGTATTTCAGAATTTATTACTAATAAAATTATTTTAGTAACCGGTGCTGGTGGTTCAATTGGATCTGAAGTTTGTCGCCAAATTGCAAAATTCAACCCAAAACAATTGATTTTATTAGGTCATGGTGAAAATAGTATTTATTCTATCGAAATGGAATTGAAAGAGCTATACGGTGACACAGGTATTGTCTTTACCACAGAAATTGCTGATGTACAGGATGACCTGAAAATAATGTCAGTAATGGGTCAATATCAGCCTCAAGTTGTTTATCATGCCGCTGCACATAAGCATGTACCATTGATGGAACGTAACCCCGAAGAAGCTATCAAAAACAATTTAATTGGGACAACAAACGTGGCAAAAGCGGCAAGCTGGAATGAGGTCGAGACGTTTGTAATGATTTCTACAGATAAAGCTGTGAATCCGACAAGTGTAATGGGAGCAACAAAAAGGCTTGCTGAAATGGTAATTCAAAACTTGGACAAAACAAGTAAGACAAAGTTTGTGGCTGTAAGATTTGGTAATGTATTAGGAAGCCGCGGTAGTGTTATACCGTTGTTTAAGAAACAAATTAAGCAAGGTGGTCCAGTTACGGTTACACATCCAGATATGATTCGTTACTTTATGACAATTCCAGAGGCGTCCAAGCTTGTAATACAGGCTGGTGCATTGGCTAAAGGTGGAGAAATATTTGTGTTAGATATGGGAGATCCTGTGAAAATAGTAGATCTTGCGAAAAATTTAATTACATTATCAGGGAATTCGCTGGAAGAAATACAAATAGAGTTCACTGGAATAAGACCTGGAGAGAAGCTCTTTGAAGAACTATTGAAAAAAGAAGAAATACATGAACAACAAATTCACCCTAAAATTTATATAGGTAAAACATCGAACCTTTGTATAAACGAAATTGAAGCAGTTCTCCAAACTTATCAGAATCTCGAGAAGACGGAATTAAGAAAACTTGTATTGACATTGGCAAATAGTCATATGACTCCACAAAATATAATGTAAATATGGATTTTGATCTGCATATATATGCTTAGACTTATGTTTTACTATGTAGAGAAATGAGAATGAAGTATGCACAGGTGGTTAGTTACAATAAACAATTGTAGGGTGATATATATGGAAAATAAAGTATTGTTTTGTGCGACGGTAGACTTTCATTTTAAAGCATTTCATTTGCCGTATATGAAATGGTTTAAAGAACAAGGCTGGGAAGTCCATGTTGCTGCTGCTGGCAACATAGAACTTCCATATGTGGATAAGAAGTATGACATTTCTATTCAAAGGTCACCTTTGCAATTTAAGAATATTAAGGCTTATAAAGAGCTGAAAGATATTATTGATGAAAATCAATATAAAATTATTCATTGTCATACCCCGATGGGAGGAGCCATTGCACGTTTGGCAGCAAGAAAATCTAGAAAGCATGGAACAAAAGTTTTATATACTGCGCATGGATTTCATTTTTGTAAAGGTGCCCCGCTTGCAAATTGGCTGTTATATTATCCAATTGAAAAAATGCTAGCAAATTATACAGATTGCCTCATCACAATTAACCAAGAAGATTATAACTTGGCTGTTCAGCGAAAGTTTAAAGTACCTAAAATTGAACAAATTCATGGGGTGGGAGTGGACACAGAATATTTTAAACCAGTTAGTGGGGCTCAAAAGAATTGTCTAAGGATTGAGATGGGTTATAAACCGGATGATTTTTTAATGTTTTATGCGGCTGAGTTTAATAAAAATAAAAATCAGCAGTTTTTGATTCGTTCATTGGCTTTAATAAAAGATCATGTTCCCAATGCGAGGCTTCTATTGGCTGGGAATGGTCCTTTGATAAATGATTGCAAAAATTTAGCTAAACAAATGGGTGTATTTGAAATGATAGATTTCCTTGGTTATAGGAATGATATTGCAAAAATTTTACCTATTTGTGATATTTCTGTTGCATCCAGTCTACGTGAGGGGTTACCAGTTAATATTATGGAAGCGATGGCTTGCGGATTGCCTGTTATAGCCAGTGAGAATAGGGGCCATAAAGAGTTAATTCAAAATGGTGTAAACGGTTGGACAGTAGGTCGTGAAGACATACAGCAAATGGCAGAAAAGATAAAATATCTTACTGAAAATAGTAGCTTACAAGGCATATTCGGAGAGTCTGGTCGTGAGATTATTAAAAATAATTATGCCGTCAATAAAGTATTAGAAGAAAAGAGCTATATTTACACCATGTTTATGAGTGGAACGGAGGCGTTAGATTGGGTTGTCCATTAAGAATCTTACATGTTGTAGTCAATATGAACCGCGGTGGTGCAGAAACCCTTATTATGAACTTGTACCGGAATATAGATCGAAATAAAGTGCAGTTTGATTTTCTTACTTGTAAGGAAGGTGTTTTCGATACAGAAATATCAGAATTAGGTGGGAAAGTGCACAGGATTCCATATATTACTGATGGTGGTCATAACGAATACATAAAGTCTTTAGATAATTTTTTTGAATCTCATCAAGAATATAGGATTGTACACTCACACATGGATAAGATGAGTGGATTTGTGTTACGTGCAGCTAAGAAAGCCGGTATACCAGTTCGTATCGCACATAGTCACAATACTAGTAGTGAAGGTGGAGTTGCTGCGAAAGTATATAAGTGGTATGCGGGGAATTATATATTACGAAGTGCGACACATCTTCTAGCATGCTCGGATGCAGCATCTCGTTGGTTATTTTCAGGTAAAACAGATACTGCCACGATTTTAAAGAATGGAATTGAGCCTAAAAAATTTTTATTTTCTCCCGAAATTAGAAAACAGATAAGAGAGGAACTAAATCTTACAGTTGATAACTTTGTAGTAGGGCATGTAGGAAGGTTTGCGCATCAAAAAAATCATGGATTCCTTATAGAAGTGTTTGCTCAGTTAGTTAAACTTAGAAGAGATTCCGTTCTTGTTTTGGTGGGGGATGGTCCGTTACGGGTAAAGATTGAACAAAAAGTGGAAGAATTAAATTTAGGGGCTAATGTAAAGTTTCTTGGCATAAGGAGCGATATCAACCATTTACTTCAAGCTTTTGATGTATTTGCATTCCCATCCATTCATGAAGGATTGCCTGTTACTCTTATAGAAGCGCAAGGAGCTGGGTTATCTTGTGTAATTTCGGATGCGATAACTAAAGAAGTAGATATGGGAGCAGGTCTAGTGAGTTTTGAAAGCATAAATACCTCCCCCGAAATATGGGCGCAGGATATATTGGGTGCCAATAAACGTATACAAGATGTAGAAGGGTATATCAAGAAAGAAGGATATGATATAAGTGAATCGGCTACTTGGCTTGAGAATTTTTATCTTCAAGCGCTTTAATTAATAGTAACCTCTTATTTTAAATAATGTCTAAAGGATTAAAAAGGAGCGCAATGATGTCAAGAGTTTCATGTTGTCTTAGGCTAGGAGAAGTTCCGCTACATCTTTATAATATAACTGCAGGTTTTGTTCTACTTGCTCGACAAGGAGTAATAGACTTGAGGATAGAGAAACTTAGTAAGAGTCATCAAGATCGATTACCTTATAATATGATGGAAGTTATAATTAATGGGAAAACTCGAGTGTTATATGATGTTAATGATGGTTATGATAATTTGCTTAAGCAAAATCAGGATTATGTTGAGTTTATGAATGTGTTGTTAGAAAAATACGATTTTTACTTTAAGCGAAGTTTTAATAGTTTTTATAATTCAAAGTTAAGGCATAAGGAAAAAATTTATCCTCTTGGATTAAATTATATGGTTACCATACCTGGAAATATTGCGCATTCACCGATGCCTCAAGATCCACTTAGGGAGAAAATTAAGAAAATAATACGGAAGGTTCCGTTGTCTCAATATTACAATGGTTTATATCGTATTAATTCTTTTGAAGATATACCTCATAAGGAAATAGATTCAAAAATTCTTTTTATGGCTAGGCTATGGGATGTAAATGGAGATTATGAAGGGCAAATTTCTTCGAATAAAAAGGAAGAACGTGCATATATTAATGATTTTCGAGCAACATGCATTAGACTTTGTCGAAAAGAGTTTGGAGATAAATTTTATGGAGGAGTAGCACCATCAGAATTTGCATATAAAAATTATGCAGATATTGTTATAGAAGACGGAAAAGCTACTGAACGGAATAATTACCTAAGAAAGGTAAAAGAATCTGCAATTTGTATTGCAACTATGGGATTACATCAATCTATTGGTTGGAAATTTGCCGAGTATGTTGCAGCAAGCAAGGCTATAGTAACGGAAGAATTACACTATGAAGTCCCAGGTGATTTTCGGGATGGTCAAAATTATCTTATTTTTAAAACACCAGAAGAATGTATAAATCAAATATATACTTTATCAAATGATGAAAATTTCAGATATCAAATGATGATTAACAATTATAGATATTACCATGAATATGTAAGACCTGATAGATTAGTATTAAATAGTATATTAACAATATTAGGGGATGAATTTTAATAGATTAGATGATTGATGGAGAGATGTAAATTGAAACCTACTCTTACAATTTTTACACCTACATTTAACCGTGCTTACACGCTGCATTTATGTTATGAAAGTTTAAAGCGACAGACAAGTAAGGATTTTGTTTGGTTAATTATTGATGATGGATCTACAGATGATACAAGAGAGTTAATAGAAAATTGGATTTCCCAAGGCAGTATCTCAATTCAGTATCATTATCAAGAGAATCAGGGAATGCACGGGGCACATAATACTGCTTACGAATTAATTGATACGGAACTTAATGTTTGTATTGATTCTGATGATTATATGGCGGATGATGCCGTTGAAAATATCACTCGTTTTTGGAAGGAGTATGGAAGTAATGATTACGCTGGCATAATAGGATTAGACGCTAATCCAAATGGAAAAGTTATTGGAACGATGATGCCGGAACATGTGAGGGAATCTAAACTGACAGATTTGCATGCGAAATATAAAGTCACAGGTGATAAAAAGTTAGTTTATCGATCAGAGTTAACACGAAAAACCCCACCATATCCAATATTTCCGGGCGAAAGGTACTGTCCTCTAAGTTATAAATATATTCTTATTGATCAAGAGCATCCGTTACTCATCATGAATAAAGTTCTTTGTCATGTTGAGTATTTAGCGGATGGATCTAGCATGAACATTATTAAGCAATATAGAAAAAACCCCCAAGGGTTCTCATTCTTTAGAAAAGTTGCTATGAAATATGCTCCTACATTAAAAGAAAAATTTCGAGAATCTATACATTATGTATCTAGCAACTTGATGATCAAAAACTATAAATTTCTCATTGAGTCCCCATGTAAATTTATTACTTTGGTGGCTACACCTTTTGGAATTATGCTTCATTTTTATATTCAAAAGACAAGTAAAGCTACTGTTTTGAAAAATAAATAGTAGGTCTTTAATTAACTATGTATTTTATTGTCACATGTATTTAGATTGTAAGAGAAATATAGGACTGATAGGCTATATTATTGAATTATTTGGTTAAAGAATAGCAAAGAGTTTTATATTTGTAATCTATAATATGAAAGGAATTTAAAAATGTTTATATTTTGGGTTACGCTAGCTTTAGTTTATATTCTTTCTTTTTTAGCAAGATATTTTTCTACTCCTGTAATAATGGGACCAAACATTGTTCAATCAAAGCCAAATAAGCTATTAGTATTTTTGACAATAGTTATTCTTGTAATGGTGTCTGGTCTCCGTAATAATATTGGAGATACTTTTTTTTATATGTATTCTTATAAAAAAGATACTTTTGATTGGGAACATATAAAAGAAGGAAAAGATATGGGCTTTAATGTGCTTCAGATGATTTTAAAACAGTTCTCTAATGATCCTCAAGTATTGATTTTTGTAACAGCACTAATAACAAATGTACTTATTGTATTGGTTTTATATAAATATACAAGAATGTTTGAATTAAGTTTATATGTATATATAACAGGTGGAATGTATTTAATATCAATGAATGGGATAAGGCAATTTCTTGCAGCAGCAATTATTTTTACTGCAACAAAATATATATTTGAAGGTAACTGGAAAAAGTATATTCTAAGTATTCTATTTGCATCAACAATACATCAAACTGCACTTATCCTTATTCCAATATATTTTATGATTAGAAGAAAAGCATGGTCATGGGAAACGTATGTAACCCTTTTTTGTTCTGTACTCATAGTTATAGGGTTTAATCAATTTTTAGATACGTTATTCTCAGTCATAGGAGATAGTCAGTATGGAGATTACAAGAACTTTTCTGAGGGCGGAGCAAATATACTTAGAGTTGGAGTTAATATTCCTCCAATTATTATTGCTTACATTGGAAGAGAGAAACTTAGGAAAATATTTCCTAAAAGTGACTATGTAGTAAATATGTCTATATTAGGACTTGTATTCATGATAATTTCAACGCAAAATTGGATTTTTGCAAGATTTTCTATATATTTTGGATTATACCAATTAATTTTAATTTCATGGATTATAAAATTATTTACTGATAAAGACCAAAAACTGGTTTATTATGCAATAATAGTATTTTATTTTATTTTCTATGCATACGAGAATGTAATAACATTAAACATTATTTATAAAAGTAATTTTTTAAATTTCTAAGTTTTTTAAGGTGAAATATGTTAATGACTAGTTGATCAATGAAATATGGAAATTTAGATGTATAGGTATATTATTCTATATAGTTTAGAAAGGAGATACTGAGTTGGCATTTACAGAAAAGATTCCACGCATCATTCACTATTGTTGGTTTGGTAAAGGAGAAAAACCAACGATAGTAAAAAAATGTATAGATAGCTGGAAAGAGAATTTATCTGGTTATGAAATAATTGAGTGGAATGAAGATAATTTTGATACAAATTGTAATTTATATGTCAAGGAAGCCTATGAATATAGAAAATTTGCATTTGTAAGTGATTATGTAAGGGTATACGCTCTTTATAAATTTGGAGGAATTTACTTAGATACGGATGTGGAGGTATTCAAATCTTTTGATGATATGCTACATCATGATTCATTTTGGGGATTTGAACAAGAGGACTATATAGCTACAAGTACAATAGGGGCCACTAAAGGAAATGTTTTAATAAAAATGTTTCTAGATTCATACGAAGAAAAAAGTTTTATTAAAGAGAATGGAAGGTATGACAGTTTAACTAATGTGGCTATTATAAGTGAGATATTAAAAAATAAAGGATTACAGTTGAATGGAAAATATCAAGAAATAAGTGGAATAGGAGCCTTCTATCCTCAAACATATTTTTCTCCATATGATTATATTAACTGTAGAAAATTTATTACTTCAGATACATATGCAATGCATCATTTTTATAAAAGTTGGTTACCACCTAAAGCGAGATTGAAGAGTAGTTTAAAACTGTTAGCATCTAAAGTTATAGGTGGAGAAAATATAGCGCGGATAAGAAAATTTATTACAAACAATTAGGAGGCATATATGAAGGATATACTGGTAGCCTCATTTGATATGGAAGTTGGGGGAGTAGAAAGAAGCCTTATAAGTATGCTTGAGGGTTTTGATTACAAAAAATACGCTGTTGATTTAATGCTGTATAGACATCAAGGGGATTTTATGGAATTAGTTTGTAACAAGGTAAATTTATTAGAAGAAGTTCCACAATACACCACCTTTAGGAAGTCAATCGGAGAAACTTTAAAGGATAAAGAGTATGGCATTGGATTTTCTAGAATTTTATCTAAGATAAATACTCGTTTTGCAGGAAAAGCTAAAGGAATAGTAGAGACAGGATATTATCAAATGCAATTAATGTGGAAATATGCTATTCCATTTTTACCTAAACTAGATAAAGAGTATGATGTTGCAATTAGTTATTTGTGGCCGCATTATTTTGTAGCAGATAAGGTCAAGGCTAAGAAAAAAATAGCATGGATTCATACAGATTATTCTACAATTGAGACAGATATAGAGATGGATTTAAAAGTATGGAATAAATTTGATTATATTGTAGCTGTATCAGAAGCATGCAAAAATTCATTTTTAAAAAAATATAGTGCATTAAAAAATAAGGTTATAGTAATGGAAAATATAACCTCCCCGCAGTTTATTAGAGACATGGCGAATGAAGAAATAGATACCCCTATGCTTCTTGATAACCGTTTTAAAGTTATAACTGTGGCTAGACTATCTCATGCAAAAGGAATCGATAATGCTGTTAGGGCTTTAAGGATATTGAAAGATAAAGGCTATGAGAATATAGCCTGGTATGTAGTTGGATATGGTGGAGACGAAGCAATGATTAAAAATTTAATAAGAGATTTGAAATTAGAAAATAGCTTTGTGTTGCTAGGAAAGCAAACTAATCCATATCCATATATAAAAGAAGCTGATTTATATGTCCAACCATCTAGATATGAGGGAAAAGCTGTTACAGTAGGAGAGGCTCAGATACTTGCAAAACCAGTCCTAATTACAAATTATACAACCGCAAACAGTCAAGTGAAAAATAGGGTTGACGGATATATTACAGAATTATCCGTTGAAGGAATAGCAGATGGAATAGAAAAATTGTATAGGGATGCTACCGTAAGGAAGCAGTTAGCTAACAATTGTAGTAATACTGATTATAGTAATAAGTATGAATTAAATAAGTTGTATGAAATTATGGAGGCTTAAAAGTTTATTAAGCGTATTGGTACAACTACAAAAATTTTTAAAAATGAAAGTATAAGAGATTCAAAGCAAAGGGACGATTTGCCCATGAATAGAAATGTCAGTGTAATTATACCGGTTTATAATGCTGGTAAATATATTACTCGGTGTATAGAATCACTGTTAAATCAGGTGCTTCATAATTGCGAATTTATCTTTATCAATGATGGTTCAACGGACAATAGTGTAGAAATTATTGAAAAGTATAGGGTACTAGATGACAGGATTATACTTATAAATCAAAAAAATCAAGGTGTGAGTATTGCAAGGAATCAAGGAATTCTTATAGCTAATGGTGAATATATCGGATTTGTTGATGCTGATGATTATGTAGAAGCGGATATGTATGAAACTCTGTATAATTCAGCAAAACAAAGCAATTGTGATGTAATTATATCAAATTTAAGAAGTGAGATTGAAGGGCATAAGGTAACAATTGAATATCCATTTCCAACTAATATCTTTCTAGAAAAAGAATATATAAATAAAGAGATATTACCCTATTTTCTTAAAAGTGATAATTTAAATACTGCTGTAAACAAAATTTATAAAAATAGCATAATAACGAAAAATAATGTGAAGTTTCCAGAGAAGGTTGCATTAGGAGAAGATGGAATGTTTAATATTCAATTTTTTAGTAATGCAACTAATATGAAATATATAGATTATACGGGATATTATTATAGGGATGTA
This sequence comes from Bacillus clarus, assembly GCF_000746925.1. GTDB lineage: Bacteria > Bacillota > Bacilli > Bacillales > Bacillaceae_G > Bacillus_A > Bacillus_A clarus. Next base: position 2,087,339 of record NZ_JMQC01000008.1, on the reverse strand, counting down.
GCGGGTAGCGCAACTCGGGATATCTCAAAAAAAGATTATTTCAAGCGAGCTGTAGAAGTATATAATATGGAACTACCGAAAATTTACATTGAAAAGGTCGATAAGGCAAAGATACGTGAATTGAAGTCAAGAAAGTTTATAAATAGTGTAATTTCCTACGTATATATTTATTTTGAACCGTCTAAGGAAATACGGTTTAGTAAGAGATATGAATACATAAAAAATATGATATGCAATAAATATGTTAGAGAGGCATTGCCACTATATTGTGAAGTAACTTATAGCGAGCTTGGTAGATATGAGAAATTTTTAATAAATATGATTAAAAGAAAATCTACTGTGGGGTTATACTTTGCAGTCTCTTACAGCAGGCTTAGAAATAAATAAAATTGGAGGAATTTAGTGTGAAGTTTATGATGTTTGCCCATGGGGGCAGTTTGAATAGAGGGTGTGAAGCGATAGTTCGAGCTTCTACAAATATTATAAAAGAAAAAATAGATGGAGCAAAAGTATGTTTGGCATCAGATAGACCTGAAACAGATAAGGTAATCAATAAGTTAGATTGTATATATGATGGCTCTAGCCGCAGTCTGAAAAAATATTCATATGATTGGTTATTGTCTTCAGTTAAAGTAAAACTCTTTAACGATGAGTCTTATGCATTAGGGAAAATTCATCATAACATAATAAAGCATATAAAAAGTTCCGATGTATGTTTATCTATCGGAGGGGATAATTATTGCTATGGAGAGCAACCTGGGTGGTATGAGATTGATAGAAGAGTAAAAATGCAGGGAAAAAAGCTAGTACTATGGGGATGTTCTATAGGAGAAGAGGATATGTCTGAAAGAAAGTTGAAAGATCTAAAGCTCTTTGATTTAATATTAGCACGCGAAAGTCTTACCTATAATATGTTAAAAAAACAAGGATTAAATAATGTTCAATTGTGTGCCGATGCTGCGTTTACAATGGAAAAAGAAGAATTGGAGTTGCCTAATGGATGGCAAGAAGGAAATACAATGGGTCTTAATTTTAGCCCGCTTGTATGGAATAGAAATGAGAATTCTCAAGTTGCGGTAAGAGAGTTGATTAATTATATATTAAATACTACAGATATGATGATTGCTCTTACACCTCACGTTATTGAAGATGGAAACAATGATTACGAAGTTCTCTACAAATATTACCAAGAATTTAAGGACACAGGCAGAGTGATTCTGTTACCAGATAACTTAAATGCAATACAGTATAAGGGGTATATAGCTAGAATGCGTTTCTTTATAGGAGCCCGAACGCATGCAACTATAGCAGCTTACTCTAGTTTTATTCCGACTATGGTATTGGGATATAGTGTAAAGTCCAAAGGAATATCTAAAGATATATTTGGGGAAGAAAAATTAGTTTTAGATATAGAAGAGATATCTGATAGTAATAAATTAAAAGCAAGATTTGATGAGATGGTACGAGGGGAAGAGGAGATAAGGAAAAAGCTACGACAATCTATACCTAATGTAAAGAAAATGTCCTACAAAGCAGTAGAGTATTTGAAAGAATTGTCTAATTAATTCGGGGTATATTATGAAAAAAAAACTACTATTTGTTATGCCTAGTTTATCTACTGGTGGTGGAGAGAAAAGCTTGATAAATCTACTATCACAAATAGATTACAGTTTATATGATGTAGATTTATTTTTGTTTAGTAAAACAGGAACATTCATGAATTCGATACCAAGAGAGGTAAATATATTAGATTTGCCAAGTGATTATAAAATATTTGCATCGAGCCTTAAAAATTCAATAATGGGCTTTTTAAAGAATGGGCAAATTAAATTGGCATATTCAAGATTGATGTTCACCATTAAGAATAGATTGATAAAGAATGCTGCTATTTCAGAACAGTATACATGGGAATATCAAAGTAAGTCATTTGATGTTTTAAGGAAAGAGTACGATGTAGCGATTGGTTATCTTGAGAAGTCTTCAATATATTTTGTGGTTGATAAAGTGAATGCGAACAAAAAGGCCGGATGGATACATACAAACTACTCGAATTCAGGCATGGATCGTCAGTTCGATAATCCATATTTTGAACAACTAGATAACCTAATAACGGTTTCAGAAGAGTGTGTAAAATCGTTACAGGAAAACTTTCCACATTTAAAAAATAAAGTTACGGTTATATATAATATAGTAGCTCCTAGGATTATATATGATCTATCTAAAGAAGATATAAAAGATGATAGTTTGTTTGATAGAAATTATACTAATATTATAACTGTCGCTAGATTAAGTCATGAAAAGGGTTTAGATTTAGCGGTGAAATCTTGTAAGTTAATTCTAGAAAAAGGATACAAGATAAAGTGGTATGTATTAGGGGATGGTGATGAAAGAGATAAATTAGAAAGTTTAATAGAAGATAATCATCTATCCCAACATTTTAAAATCTTAGGTGTTCGAGAAAATCCATATCCTTATATACGAAAAGCAGATGTATATGTACAGCCATCTAGGTATGAGGGTAAGTCTATAGCAATTGATGAGGCAAAGATACTGTGTAAACCGATAGTAGTGACCAACTTCGAAACTGCAAAAGATCAAATAAATCATAGAATAAACGGAATTATTACCGAGATGTCTGAAGAAGGAATTGCAACTGAAATTGAAAGGCTTATCACAGATATAGAATTGAGGGAAAGAATCGTAAATAATTTATCTACAGAAACGTTAGGAACCGAAAAAGAAATAAATAAGCTTTACGGAATTCTTTAAAAGGTGATTATTATGAAAAAGGACATATTATTTGTTATCAATAATTTGAACTGTGGTGGGGCTGAAAAATCATTAATTTCTCTGCTACATACGATGGATTACTCTCGCTATAATGTGGATTTATTTTTATTTAAGCACGAAGGTTTATTTTTTAATAAAATCCCTAAGCACGTGAATATATTGGACGAACCTTCTGAGTATCAATATTTTGATATGCCAATAAAAGCAGCTACCATTAAATGTTTGCGACAAGGAAGATTAGATATAGCCTTCTCAAGGATTTGTGCAGGTTACATATTTAAAAGTGAGAAAAACAAAGCTCGTTGTGAACAGAGAGTATGGCGATATCTATCAAAATCTCTCCAGACTATAAATAAAAAATATGATGTGGCGATTGGGTACTTAGAGAAGAATCCGGTTTATTTTTGTATAGAAAAGGTTAAAGCGGATAAGAAAATCGGTTTCATACATACTGATTATGACAAGTTAGGAATGGATTCTAAAATTGATATGGGTTATTTTCATTCATTGAATCATATAGTAACGGTGTCTGAGGAATGTGCCAATGTTTTAAGACAAAGATTTCCTGTATATAACGACAAAATAGGTGTTATTCATAACGTAGTCTCCCCAAGTACGATAAACAAAATGTCTCAAGAAAAGGTAGATATAGAAGATAAAGGGATAAAGCTTGTTTCTGTAGGAAGATTAAGTAGTGAAAAGGGATTTGATTTGGCCATAGAAGCATGTAAGGATCTGGTTGGGAATGGATATGACATAAAGTGGTATATTATCGGAGAAGGCAAAGATCGGGATAAACTAGAAAAAATGATAGAAGAAAACGAACTTCAAGACCATTTTTTACTGTTAGGACTGAAAGAAAATCCGTATCCGTACATAAGAGTAGCAACTATATACGTACAACCATCCAGGTTTGAAGGGAAATCTATAGCAATAGACGAGGCAAAAATACTGCATAAACCAATAGTGGTAACAAATTTTAGTACGGCTAAAGACCAAATCGACAATGAAGAAAATGGGATTATTGTAGACATGGATGCTCACTCACTTTCAGAGGGAATTAAAAAATTAATACATCATGAAGAATTAAGAAATAAGTTAATAAATAACTTATTAGATGAAAAGTTAGGAACCGAGTCGGAAATAACAAAATTATATACATTATTTAAGTAGTATAGAAAGGACATAATTATATGATTATACAGGCAGCGTGCTTTGTGTTACTTGCCGTAATTGCAATTATTATAATGATTGATTTCGTCCCCATATGCAAGAATTGGTTGGGGAGAATAAAAATAGGAAGATATACCGATAAAAGTTTATGGAATCAGTCAATTATTAATATAGGTATTAAATGGCTAAATAACACGCCAAAGATTAAGGTAACTGATAATACAAGATTAATAATAATTGATATGCTGAAAGGAAATTATACGAAAAGTGCTATACAGCATTGGCAAGAAGCATCTTTAATATTAGGGTTGTCTGAATACCTGAAATATAACGATGACAGAGCAGTGAAACATGAAATCACAAAGTTTTTGAACTCCAAATTTGATTCTAACGGTCAGTGGGTACACAAACCTCAGTATGTAGATGGAGCAATACTTGCTTATGCTATTATGAAGCTGGATTTTGAGGAGATAGATAAATATAAAAAAGCTTTGGATACTACTTGGGAAATGATACAAGAGCATATAGGTGAGGATGGTACGATAGAATATAGAAAGTTTATGAAGGGGTATCGATACGTAGATACCATTGGTTTCATATGTCCATTCTTAGTGACTTACGGCATTAGATATAACAAAAGTGAGTGTATAGATTTAGCTGTAAAACAGATTAAAGAATATGAAACATATGGAATGTTAAACTTAAGTCATATACCATGTCATGCTTATAGATTAGAAGATAAAGTTCCTCTAGGTTTATATGGCTGGGGAAGAGGTCTTGGATGGTTTGCTATAGGCCTTATAGATACGTGGAATGAATTACCGGAAAACAACAGCTATAAACCTGTATTAGAAGAAAGTGTACGTGAATTTGCAAAAGCCACGATGAAATTTCAACAACAAGGCAATTGGAATTGGACTGTAACTAGGAACGAATGCGGACCAGATTCCTCCGCTACATCCACACTGGGGTGGTTTATGTTGAATGCAGCAAAGATAGAAGATATTTCAAATGAATGTTTGGAAAGTGCAGATAAAGCTATCGGTTATTTGATGGGAGTGACAAGAAGAAACGGAGCGGTCGATTTCTCTCAAGGTGATACGAAGGATATAGGTGTATATTCTACGTTATTCGATATATTGCCATTCACACAAGGGTTTTGTATTAGATTAATAAATTTACGTAATAATAATAAAATTCAGTCATCATCATGAGGGGGATAACTGAATTTTAATAGTCAGATTAATAAATTTTATTTCAGAACAGAGGGAAGGATTATGACGAGACGTTATAAAGAATTGGATTCCCTTCGGGGTATTGCTGCAATCATTGTTCTATTAGGACACTTCTTAGCATTATTTCCGATATTAGGTAAAAAGGTAATGTATTCAACATTTGGGGTCTATTTTTCTATATTATGGAAAGGTCATTCGGCCGTCATTATATTTTTTGTGTTAAGTGGATTTGTTCTATCCTTGCCTTTTTATCAAGGGACGGAATTTAATTATTTAAAGTATCTTATTAAAAGAGTTTGTAGGATTTATATCCCTTATATTGTGATTCTTTTTATTGCAATAGGGATTAAATTGGGAATTCATTCTAAAATTGGTACCATTCCTGGTTTGGTACAATGGGGTTCATGGAACATAGAAGTTTCTTTTAATAGAGTAAGGGATCATATTTTATTCTTGAGAGAATTTAATTCTGATGCGTTTATTATGGTGATTTGGTCATTAGTTCACGAGATGCGAATTTCCATAGTGTTTCCTTTAATTATTTTTCTTTTACTTAGAGTAAACTGGAAAGTAAGTATTGGGATAGCGATGTTTTTATCAGTTATTGGTTATTTATTAATGAAGAACATTCCAAGTGAATTTAATATTCCAGTATCTACCAATTACTTTATCACATTACATTATAGCTCAATGTTTATTATTGGTGCGCTACTAGCTAAAAACAGAGAATATTTAGTGAGTAAAATTATTAATTCAAAAGTAAAATATATATTATTGCCTTTAGGTCTTTTATTTTTTAACTATCCACGTATTCCATTTATGTTACTTTCCAAACTAATTGGTGAAATTGATTATGAGTTGTATCTTATTATCATCGATTGGTATATATGTTTTGGTGCAGTTTTAATTATTCTATCTGCTCTAAGTTCAAGACTATTTTCTAAATTATTACTGATTAAACCAGTACAATTTATAGGGGAAATCTCATATAGTCTTTATTTAGTACATCCAATTGTTCTATTAACAACAGTTCATATTTTCTATGGAAAGACATCAGTACCTTTAATTTTATTAATTTCTTTCTTATTTACTATGGTTGTGTCGGTCTTATGTTATAAATTTATTGAAATTCCATCAATAAAAATAGGCCGGAAACTTGCCACTGAAAATTCTAGAGGTGATATTTCGTTGAGAAAAAAGGCTAGTTGAAAAATTGAGAAATAATAAGAATAAATATTATGTAAGATGTGAATAGAGGGATAAGAGTAATTTTCTTAAGAAAAAGAGGAAAGACAATCTAATGCTCTATCGAGAAAAGTATTAGAAAGGAGCTTGGTATGGTACAAATAAAAATAAAAATAAAAAGTATGTTAGTTTTTATTTGGAATAAATTGATCGATATGAAAATTCAGAGTTTGAATCGATTAACTATCATAAAAGATCGATTCACGAAGTGCTTTTTCAAGCCCCCTAGAATTCAATCTATAGATGAAACTTTAAAAAAAATTATTCATGATAAAGCTTCTGTAGCCAGGTATGGTGATGGTGAATTTAAATTAATTCATAATCTAGATATAACATTTCAACGGGCTGACCATTTGTTATCAAAAAGATTAAAAGAAATATTGCTAAGTGAAGATGAGAAGTTCTTAGTTTGTTTACCGGATGTTTTTCAAGATTTATCAAAATATGCAGATGAACCAAAGGATTATTGGAGTCTTCATACTGCAAAATATAGATTAAAGTGGTATAAAGATTTGAAGAAGGGAAAAACATATTATAATTCCTTTATATCGAGATTCTATTATCCCTTTCGAGATAAGTCAAAATGTAAAGAGTGGTTTATATTATTAAAATTAATATGGAGAGATAGGGATATAGTTTTAATAGAAGGCAGTAAGAGTAGATTAGGTATTGGAAATGATCTGTTTGACAATGCTAAATCAATTGAAAGGATTTTAGTACCAGAGGAGCACGCATTCTTACATTACAATAAAATCTTAACAACAGCAAAAAAAAATAATAAATCTAAATTGATTCTAGTAGCAATAGGGCCTACTGCTACTATATTAGCATATGATTTGTATAAAGAGGGATATCAAGCAATTGATATAGGGCATGTGGATATTGAATACGAATGGTTTTTAAGACAAGCAAAAACTAAAATCAAAATTGAAAATAAGTACGTATGTGAAGCAGGTGCTGGACAAAATGTGGGCGATATTCAAGATGAGAAATATTTAAGCGAAATTAAAGCTGTAATAAGATAGGCGTGAGGGTTTAACTTATGTAAGTAAGGTAGAGGTAGAGGTGAAAGGATTGCATGAATTAATAAGTGTTATTGTTCCCATATATAATGTAGAAAAATGGTTGGCTAGATGTATTGAAAGTGTTTTAAAAGAGCCTTTCGTCAATATTGAATTAGTTCTAGTCAATGATGGTTCAACAGATAAATGTGGTGAAATATGTGAAGAATATTTAGAAAAGGATAATAGAATTAAAGTAATCTATAAAGAAAATGGAGGAGTGAGTAGCGCAAGAAATGCAGGGATCGAAGCTGCTACAGGGAAGTATATAGTGTTTATAGATCCCGATGATGAGGTAAGCGAAAACTATTTTACTAGGTTATATGGTATTGCGGAAGATAAAAAGTGTGATGCTGTAATATGCGGATACAAAACTGTTCCAAATAATAATAGTATTATTCCTAACTTCAAATTAGATACTGTTATGAACGGGAGAGATTTTGTACTGAGCTCTCCAAATGTTCATTCCAAGAATGATCTATGCTTTGCATGGAGGTATATATACAATTTAAGCATTATAAAAGAAAAAAACATCAGATTTAATGAACAAGTGTTTATTGGAGAAGATGTTATTTTTAATTTAGAGTTTTTATTGCACTCACAAAGAGTATGTGCAATCTCAGAAGGTCTTTATTTTTATACTATTAATAATTCAAATAGCTTAATGAGGGTTCCGTATAAACCAAATTTAGAGAACAGTTTAGTTTTACAATATCAAATGAGAAGACAACTTTCACAAGAATTTGGTTTACTACACGATAAGCAATTTAAAAAAGATATGGCTAATTATTATATAAATCACATATATAGACTGTTGGTTAATAATTTAAAAAGCGATCCTAATGTGGATGTTAATAAGGCTTTTCGTAGAATAGTGAATTATGAAATGTTCTCAGATAGTGTAAAAGGAATTGGTTTTTCATATCGATGCAATAACTTTAAGGAGTATATATATTATTTAGCAATAAAGTTTAAAGTGTACCCTTTAATAGTTGCAGCATATAAAAGAGAAATCAGGTAATACTCTTGGGTTGAAAGTGTTTTCATACTTTCTGAAGTGGGAGGAAAAATGAGAGTTAAAAATTCAATAATTAATATATCAGCCGGTATAGGTAGTCAAGTTATTATTACGTTACTAAGTTTTGTTTCCAGAACCATATTTATTACTTATTTAGGTGTTGAGTACCTGGGGGTAAATGGATTATTTACTAATATATTAGGAATGTTATCTTTAGCTGAAGCAGGAATAGGATCTGCTATCATATATAATCTATATAAACCAGTGGCAGAAAATAATCAGGATAGAATCAATATGCTTATGAATTTTTATAGAAAGGCATATATGGCAATAGCTTTAATAGTATTGTTACTAGGATTACTTTTGTTACCTTTTCTTGGATATATCGCTAAAGATGCAAAGGTAGACAATATTCATTTTATTTATATTATATTTTTAATTAATACAGCTTCATCTTATCTGTTTTCTTATAAAACCTCATTTTTAAATGTTTGTCAAAAGGGATATATTGTTACAGGGATTTATTCTATCTCATCCATTATATCTACTTGCGTTAAAATAGGAATTTTATACTTTACGCATAGTTATATTTTATATCTAATAATCGATATTATTATAACAATCAGTACCTCTGCGTTCTTGGCTATATTGGTAGATAAGATGTACCCATTTTTAAAAAATAAAGCAGCAAGCAAATTAGATAGTGAAACCAAAAGTAATATTGTTAAAAATGTAAAGGCTTTAGTGCTACATAATATAGGTGGATATATTGTCTTTGGTACTGATAACATGTTAATTGCGTCTTTTGTCAGTGTTACAGCTGTTGGATTGTATTCAAATTATTATATGTTAATTAACATTTGTAGAACCTTTATAAATCAAATCTTTGATAATATTAATCATAGTGTAGGGAATTTGGTTGCAAAAGAAAGCGATGAAAAAATTTATAGCATATTTAAGGTTACTATGCTTTGTAATTTTTGGATATACTCATTTTTTTCCATATTTTTATATATTATAATGCAACCCTTTATTACTTTATGGATTGGTTCGAAATTTATTATGGATATAAGTGTGTTAATTATATTAATGATGAATTTTTATGTATCAGGAATGAGACGTTCTATATCTATGGTCAAAACAACATCAGGGATTTTTCATGAAGATAGGTATGCTCCCTTTTTAGAGGCTGCCGTGAATCTGCTGGCTTCTATTGTCTTGGTGCAATATATGGGCATAACAGGTGTTTTTATTGGAACACTTATAAGTACACTAGTGGTGCCATTTTGGATTGCTCCTTATTTAGTATATAAGAAAGTATTTCGTAAACCGGTTAGGGATTATTTTTTTAAATATACTTACTATGTGATGATAGGGTTAGGAGCTTGTGTTATCACAAGTTTAATATGTGGTCTTATTCCGTACAATGGATTACTAGAATTAATATTAAGAGGGATGATTTGTTTAATAATTCCAAATGCTATTTATGTATTTGTTTTTTATAAGACAGATGAATTTAAGTATTTATTTGGAGTTGTTAAAAGTATAATGGGAAACCTGAGGGTGAAAATTCAGTCAAACAAAAAGGGTACTTTTTAATTTGGAATGTACATTTCTATAATCTCGTTACTAACCCAATCCATCGGGCGCGATAAAGCCATTAACGAATCAACTTTACCAATTCATTAGGAACAAGCGCAAAAAAATAGTATGTAAGAATCTTGCTTATTATAATCGAGCGCTAGCGCCTAATGAATTGACACAAAATTATAATGCTTTAAAGTAAGACTAAGTAAATAAAAGGAAAGTATTAAGAATCTTTTAGAAATGAAACACCACTATGTTCTATTGAATATGGTGGTGTTCTTATTACTGAGTATTTTAATTGAATATTTTGCATGACATGTCCTTAAATAAAAAAGTAAATCAATTCGTTATTTTTCAACTATGAATGGGGCTGCTTTTTATGAAGATAAAAGTTTTAGGCAGTTATGGAGTAGAGGTTAATACATAAACCAAATTAGGAGTATGATTATATATGAAAAGACTTTTTGATTTGTTCGTTTCTTTGTCATTATTGGTGTTTTTTTTACCTCTTATTATAATAGTGGCTGTTTTAGTTAGAATTAAATTGGGTTCCCCTATCATATTTAAGCAGCAACGCCCGGGATTGCATGGTGTCCCCTTTTTTCTTTATAAGTTTAGAACTATGACTGACGAGAAGGATAGTGAGGGGAATGCGTTGCCCGATGATGTAAGGTTTACCCGTTTCGGAGGGTTTCTGAGAAAATATAGTTTAGATGAATTGCCACAGTTGTTTAATGTTATAAAAGGGGACTTAAGTTTGGTAGGTCCAAGACCATTATTGATGGAGTATTTGGAACTATACACAGAAGAGCAGGCCAAACGACATAATGTCAGACCAGGGATTACGGGATGGGCCCAAGTAAATGGCAGAAACGCGATTTCTTGGGAGGAAAAATTTGATTTTGATATATGGTATGCAAAAAAACGGACTTTTTGGCTTGATATGAAAATTTTGTTGTTAACGGCAAAGAAAGTATTTAAGTCAGAAGGAATCAATCAGGTTGGGCATGTAACTGTGGAAAAATTTAATGGTACAAAGAATTCTTGAGGAGGTGAGATGGATGCGAATAATTATGATTGGGGCAGGTGGTCATAGTAAAGTAATCCGAGATATTATCCTATCGTATGGAAATTATGAAATCATTGCGCAATTAGATGATGTGTATAAAGAGTTAAAAATTGAGGATGGTGTTTATTTTGGACCTATTTCTGCAGCTGTAAAGTTAATGGGTGAGCATGTAGATACAAAGTTCGTGATAGCTATAGGGAATAACAGAACAAGAAAGATAATTATGGAGCAGTTAGAGATTCCCAGTCATCGCTATGCGACGCTTATACATAAACAATCTATTGTTAGTTTAAGTGCAAAGATTGGAGCTGGTACGGTTATTATGCCAGGTGCAATTGTTAATGCAGATGTTGAAATTGGGAATCACGTGATTGTCAATTCAGGCGCTATTATTGAACATGATAATAAGGTAAATGATTTTGCACATATTTCCCCAAATGCAGTGCTTACAGGATCCGTTACTGTAGGAACAGGAGTACATATAGGAGCAGGAGTTAATGTAATTCCAAATATTACAATTGGCGATTGGTCCGTTATCGGTGCCGGAGCAACAGTGATCTGTGACATTGTAGCAAATTGTAAAGCCGTTGGCATTCCAGCTAGAGTAATAAAAAAAGAATTATAGGAGAGTGTTTAAGGTGGTATACTCACAGGAAAAAATAAGAATCTATCTCTCCGCTCCACATATGAGCGGTAATGAACAAAAATATATAGGGGAAGCATTTGATATGAATTGGATTGCTCCACTTGGTCCAAATGTAGATGCGTTTGAAAGTGAACTTTCATCCCATGTTGGAGTTCTTGATGCGGCTGCAGTTAGTTCAGGAACCTCTGCTATCCATTTGGCACTTCGCTTACTGGATGTAAAAGATGGAGATACGGTGTTTTGTTCAAGTCTTACTTTTATAGCGAGCGCAAATCCAATTTTATATTTAGGGGCTAAACCAGTATTTATTGATTCTGAGCTTGAAACGTGGAATATGTCGCCACAAGCTTTAGAACGTGCATTACGTGATGCAAATGAGAAAGGAATACTTCCGAAAGCAGTCATTGTTGTAAATTTATATGGACAAAGCGCTAAAATAGATGAAATTCTTTCGTTATGTAATGAATATGATATCCCAGTGATAGAAGATGCAGCAGAATCACTCGGTTCTTCCT